>DATGHB010000217.1:0-23851 GCA_035308265.1 Roseiarcus sp. | reverse complement strand
GAAACCGTCGCGATTCTTGTCATAGGCGCGGGAAGCGCGCTCGGGCGTGTCGTTGTAGCGCGACGACATGGCGCCCATCGCGTCGAACAGCACGGAAAGCGTCCAATCGAGCTCCTCGCAGCCGCCGGCGAACATCACATCCTGCCGGCCGGCGAGGATGTGCTCGTAAGCCGCGCCGATACAATGATTGGATGTGGCGCAGGCCGACGAAATCGAATAGCTCACGCCCTTGATCTTGAACCAGGTCGAGAGCGTCGCGGAGGCGGTCGAGGACATCGACTTCGGCACCGCGAACGGGCCGACGCGCTTGGGTCCCTTCGCCCGCGCGATGTCGGCGGCCTCGACGATGGTGCGCGTCGAGGGCCCGCCCGAACCCATGATGATGCCGGTCCGCTCGTTCGAGACCTCGTCGGGCGCAAGGCCGCTGTCCACGATCGCCTGATCCATCGCCACGTGATTCCAGGCGGTTCCGCCGCCATGGAAGCGCATCGCCCTGCGATCGACCACCTCTTCGGGGCGCAGCGTCGGGCTCCCATGAACCTGCGAGCGAAAGCCGAGCTCGGCCAACCGGTCGGCGCGGGTAATCCCCGACTTGCCGTCGTGGAGGCTCACGGTCACTTCCTGCGTGTTGTTCCCGATCGAGGAGACGATCCCCATGCCGGTGACGACGACGCGCCTCATTCTCCTGCCTCCACCACGGACCTCGTGAGTTCCGGGAGATTAGGCCTTAACCAGCAGGCGCGGGGCTGAACAGTCCGACGCGCATGTCCTTGACCTCGTAGATCCGTTTGCCGTCGCCCGCGAGCCACCCGTCGGCGACGCCAAGGATCAGCTTGCCCCTGAACACCCGCTTGATATCCACGCCGTAAACGACCTTCCTGATTGTCGGGAGAACCTGATCGGCGAATTTCACTTCACCCACGCCAAGCGCCCGCCCCCGTCCGGGGAGCCCGAGCCAGCCGAGAAAAAATCCGGTCAATTGCCAAAGCGCGTCGAGGCCCAGACATCCCGGCATCACCGGATCGCCCTTGAAATGGCAAGCGAAGAACCAGAGGTCGGGCTTGATGTCGAATTCCGCCCTAACCCCGCCCTTGCCGTTGGCGCCGCCGGTTTCGGAGATCTCGCTGATCCGGTCGAACATCAGCATCGGCGGCAGGGGCAGTTGCGCGTTGCCTGCCCCGAACAGCTCGCCGCGGCCGCAGGCAATGAGATCCTCGTAACTGAAACTCAAACGCCGTTCACTCATGCGCGCCGTCTTATACCCCTCAGGACCGCGCGCCCGCGCGGGAGCCTTGAAGGTCCCCTCGTAACATAGGCGCCTTCTCATCGAAAGCGCTCGGGCTCAAGTTAACGCCGAGGAAAGGCCCACGAATGGCTAGGCCTCTTTGCGGCCGGCAAGGCGGGTCCGAACGGGCCGGGCGAACGCGCTCAGTAGGGCGGAGAATCAGCCTCGGCGATGAGCCCCTCGCTGGTCATGACGACCCACTGATCGCCTCGGGCTTCAATGCGCTCGACGCGTCCGGCGCCGGGGAGAAAATCTCCCTCGCGGACTTCGCGCTCGCCATAGCGCCCGCCGATGAGCGCGACGTCGTCGCGGGCGCCGAGCACGACGTAGCTCCGCAGGATCGGCCTCGGCCGGCCGATCGACCCGGTCTGGTCCAGCGCGACAGCGCCGAACCTGGGACGGACGGGTGGCTTCGGCGGCGCGCCCTGCGCGGGCGCCGGGGGCGCGGGCGGCGTGGCGACTTTCTGCTCGGGCCTGTCGATACGGGTCGAGAGTCCGGCCGTCGCGGCGCTGCCCTGGCGATCGACCCGCTCTTTGGCGCTCGAGTCGTGGTCGAGCCGGTCGACGCGCTGCGAGAGCTGGGCGAGGGCGCCGCTGATCTGCCGCGCCGAGGCGGCGTTCGATTTGATCTCGCCGACCGACTGGCGCAGATCCGCGAGGTCGGAGTTCGTGACGGCGGTGTCGATCGCGTCGAGGCGCACTTTCAGCGACTTGACGGCGTGAGCCAGGGACTGGGTTTCGCTCGCCCTCTCGGCGAGCGCCCTCGCCTGCTCGCGGTTCTCGACCAGCAGGGCGCCCGCGACCCCGGCGACGATGGCGAGCGCCGCCGCCGCGGCCAGATGGAATCGGGACGGAAAAAACCTGCGCCCGGGCGCGCCTTGCGGCGAGCCCGCGAATTTCGCGTCAGGAAGCTCGACCACGATCATAAGCTCGCGCGAGGCGCCGCGCGGCGCCGGCCGGGGCTCGGCGGCGCCGGGCTCGCCGGCCGGGACGGGCGCCAGCGCGCGGCCGGCGGCCGAACTGTCGAATTCAGTCATCGATGACCATCCGTGGGTGACGAAGGGTTTATTCCAGTCTCCGTCAATGGGATTAAGGAATTATTGACCCTGCCCTAACGGCGTCGCGAGGGCGAGGCGGTCGAATCATCTTCGTCAGAAGGCGCGGCGAAAACGTGACGGGCCGGATTTTTGCTGAGCGCGATCCTCAATCGTCAACGTCCGTATCTTCGCAACGGACCTCACGCCTCAAGGCGCCCTTTGGACAGCAAAGGGCCTCGCAAGCCTGCCCTGTCCCCGGACTCGCCGGGGACTGTCCAAGGGGACGGCCTGCCGCGAGAAGAGTCCAAAGAAAGGAGCCAAAAAAATGGCTTGCAAAAATCCGAACCTTATGGCAGCATTAATCTTGGGGTTCAGTTTATCGGAATCAGGCCGGCTTGTCCGGCCGCGTGCTTTGCGAGGGAAAGGAAGCTCGGAACCGGTTTGAGACGTTTTGGAACGCAACCTGAGGCGCAAGCCGGGATTTTTTATTTTTCTTGCCTGTAACCCATTGAAAAGTCTCGATTCGGAAAAATAGGCGCTAGTAAACGCCAGCACTTTTACTGGCGCTTACGAGCGTTTATGAGGGTTTTACTCGCGATTGCTGCGGGGGTACTCGCGCGCCGTTGAATCCGGACCTTGGAGCGATACGGCGGGTCATCGCCCGCCGCCTACGGCGCGTAGCGCTTCTTCTATTCATGAATAGTCCAAATTGTTTCACATGAAACAGAAAGCGGGGGCGCGCCGAGGGGGCGGTCAGCGCGGAGGGGAAGGCGGTCGCGGCGCGTGGCTGACGATTGCGCAGTCCGCCATGCGGATTTCCGTCGATCGAGGCGTGGCGACATCAAAGGATCGAGGGCTGTTCGCGACGGCGCTCAGGCCGCGCCGAGCCTGAGCCCCGCCGCGTCGGTCCGGATCCGTTCGATCATCGAGCGCACCCCATTCGAACGCTGAGGGGTCAGATGCTGCTCGAGGCCGAGCGCCCGAAAGGCGGCGTGCGCGTCGGTTTTCAGGATCTCATCGGGCGTCCGGCCGGAGAAAAGCGCGATCGCAATGGCGATCAGCCCCCGCACGAGATGCGAGTCGCTGTCGCCGCGGAAGCGCAGGATTGTTTGGCCTTCCCCGTTGGTCGCCGGCTCGCACTCCAGCCACACCTGGCTGACACAGCCCCGCACCTTGTTGAGGTCGTTGTGGGCCGCCTCGCCCAAAGGCTCGAGCGTATGGCCGAGCTCGATGACATAACGATAGCGATCCTCCCACTCATCCAGGGAGGCGAAGTCATCGCGGATGGCCTCGATCGCGGACATGGATCCGTCCATAGCCTTTATATGGGCGCCGGTCAGCAGCGCGCCAGCGCTTTCGTCCGTCTGGCCCTGCGGGAACGGACTGCGGGGAAGCCGCCGGCCCGCATGCCGTCGCCACGCGGACGGACCCGTCGCAAGACAACGGTAACCATGAGCCAAGACCCGCCGGACCGAAGGGGGATCAGCGTCGCCGCCCGCCTCGAGAGTTAAGAGGGATTTAATCAGCGGCTGCAATTTTTGACGAAGCGCGCGACGATCGCCAGCGGCGGCGGCGCTCTCAGGAGACAAAGCGTGGATTTGGCGCTCGCCCGCATCAGAGACAATGTCGGCCGCCTTCGGGGACCCCTTGAACGTTCGGTTGGGCAAAGCCTGCCGCGACGGATCGCCGGGCGGGTGAAGGTTCCTCATCTGCGCCATTGCCTGGGAGCGGCTCTGGCGGTCGCGCTCATCGGCATTGGCGTGAACGCGCTCCTCCTGCAGCGCGAGCGCCATCCCGCGCCGCTGTTTGGATCCGCGCCGGCGGCGCGTCCGGCTCCCGTCCCCGCGCTGGCCGCGGCGCCCCCGCCAAGACCGGCAAGCGTCGAACCCGGCGCCTCTCCCGCGCCGTCGCCTACCCCGTCCCCCGCCGCGCTTCCGCCAGCCCGGCCGGCGACCGCAGCGGCGAGCTCTCCCTCAACCCCGGATCCGATCGCGGCTCTCCTCGCCGGGGAAGCGCACAGCGATGGATCGCGCCTCATCCTCTCCGCCCAGACCGCGCTTATGAAGCTCGGCTACCCGGTCAAGCCGGACGGCGCTGAGGGCGCGGCCACCGAGCAGGCGTTGCGGGATTTCGAACGCGCGCATGGGCTTTCTCCCTCGACCGGGATCACCGAGCGGCTGGTCAAGCAGCTGACCCAGGCCGCGCGCGGCGGAGGCCGCTGAATCTGTCGCGCCTGCGCTCCGACATCTGGGTCGCGGCCTATTTGCGCCGATGCGGAGTGGAAGGAGCCAACGCCGTCCTGCGCCGCCGCGGCGCCGCGGAGGCCGGCGCGATTTTCGTGAAAGTCGATCGCATGGATGGAAGCGCCACGCTCTATGAGCCTGCGCCTCAGTCCTTCGCGGCCGAAACGCGGCCCGGGGTCGAAAGGCTGTTCGCCCGGGCGCATCGCGCGCCGTTCATCGATGCGGGCGAAGCGGAGGAGCGTCTCAAGCGGGAAATCGCGTTCGATCCGGACCTTTGGATTGTCGAGGTCGAGGACGGCGCCGAAGGCGCATGGCTCGATCTCGCGCCCTGACAGGACCGCCGGCGGGAACGGCGAGGATCCGGATTCGAATTGATTAAAAATTGCTTCAAATCGATGTCCGGAACGCTTCGTTCAACTTTATCAGCGGCTTAACCAATTTCTTAACTTCAACGGCGCGCTTCGCCCGAGGGCGCCCAAATTAACGAGGCCGAAATCGGGCGACCCTAGCTTCGCCCCCCATGCCGACGGCGGGGGAACCGGGGTCGCCGCCGGATCGGGTTTCGGAGCAGGAGCAAACCAATGTTCAGATCGATGAAGGCCTTGGCCGCCGACCAGTCCGGCGTCACCGCGATCGAGTATGCGCTGATCGCCTCGCTCATCGCGGTCTTCATTATCACCGCGGTCCAGACCGTGGGGACCAGGGTCAGCACGGTGTTCAACGAAATCGGGACGACCCTCAAATAGGAGGTGCTCGCCTCGGGGATTCCTTCGCGCCGCCGCCGTCCATAGCGACGGCGCGAAGCATCGCCCTCCGCCATCCACCAACGCGGCCGAACCAACGAAAATGGCTTCCCTGCTCCATCTTTCCGCCCTCGCCTTCTTTCCCGCCCTGATGGCGCTCTCGGCGTCGATGGATTTGCTGACCTTCACCATCCCCAATCGGCTCTGCGTCGCTCTCGCGCTTGGCTACGTGGTTTTTGCGGCCCTGCTCGGCGTTCCGGCCGTCGACATTCTTCTGAACGTTTCCTGCGCGCTGGCGATTCTGGCCATGACCTTCGTCATGTTCTCTCTTGGCTGGCTCGGCGGCGGCGACGCCAAGCTGGCGGCGGCGACGGCCGCGTGGCTGGGCTGGGCGGCGATCCTCGACTATGGGGTCGCCGCGGCCCTGTTTGGCGGAATTCTGACCCTGATCCTTCTCGGCGCGCGCATGGCGCCGCTGCCCCCCGCCTTCGGCCGCATCGCCTGGCTCAAGCGGCTGCACAGCGCGAGCGCCGGCGTCCCTTACGGAATCGCGCTGGCCGCGGCCGGGCTGCTGCAATATCCGAACTCATCCATCTGGGCGGCGGTCAGCTAGGCCGGCCGCGCGTCCGGGCCGGCCGCGTTCCGATCGACAGGCCGGCCGGCCATTGATCGCGGGCGAGGGCGATTCGCCGCCGGGACGCCCCGCCGCCTCCGGCGACAGGCGCAGGCGACTGGCGACGGTCGCGACCGCCGCTTCATCGATGAACGGCCGGCTGAAACAGGGCAAGTCTCCGCCCCGCGCCCCGACGCGTTCGCAACCTCCCGTCGGGCCGCGCCCGCCCATTCCTTTCGGTCATCGGGCGACAGACGAGCGTATTGGCCGCCAAGCCGCAGCCAACACCAGCCGTGGAATTCAATAAACAGTTGCGGAAGTCAACGAGGGCTATTTGGCGCCGTGTCTCAAGTGGAGATTCCCGTTACGGAAGGTGTTCCACTTGGCTCTTCGGAATGTCGCGCCAGAAATGGAATTCAAAAGGAGCCATAGCTATTTGAAGAAAAGGCTCTTTAACAGGCTCAATGGCAATTCGATACTTTAAATTAACCGTACCTTGACGATTACGATGTCTAAATCGTGCCGGTAGAAGGTGAGCGGGCGAAGGGCTGCGGCGTCATGAATCGGAAGCTGATCATCGTGGGCGCGATCGCGATTCTGGCGTTCGGCGCGACCTATGTGTTCCTGCGCGCCCCGAGCCCGGCGCCGGCGCCGGTCGCTCAGGCTCAGCCGAAAGTCGAGCTCGAGAAAGTGCTGGTGGCGGCTCAGGACCTGCCGATGGGCACGGTGGTTGGCTCGGGCTCGACGGTCTGGCGCCCGTGGCCAAAGGCCGACGTCTCGGAATTGATGATCACCCAGTCGGGCAAACCCGACGCGCTCAAGGATGTCGAAGGTTCGATGACCCGGGTGGCGTTCCTGCGCGGCGAGCCGATCCGGCATGACAAGCTGGTCAAGGGCGGGGCGGGCGGGTTCATCGCCGCGATCCTGCCGAGCGGAAAGCGCGCGGTGGCGATCAAGACCGACAACAGGGGCGATTCGTCGGCCGGCGGGTTCATCCTCCCCGGCGACCGCGTCGACGTCGTCCGTCTCGCGCGCGACGACGAAGCCACCAAGGCCCGAGGGGTCGAGGTGATGACCGCGCAGCCGATCCTCGCCAACGTGCGCGTCCTCGCCATCGGCCAGAACATCGAAGAGCAGAATGGCAAGAAGGTGGTCACCGGCGAGAATGCGACCCTGGAGCTCGATCCAGTCCAGGTCAACCTCATCCTCCTCGCCCAACATGAGGGCAATTCGAATCCTCTTCATCTCGTTCTCCGCTCGCTCGCCGACAGCGGCGGGGCGGCGCAGACCGTGGTCAGCGGCGCCGGCGGATTGACGGTCGTCCGTTACGGCGCGGCCCAGCAGGCGAGCCGGTGATCGCCCCCCTTCCTTTCCTTGCCTGTTCGCCAGAGACGGAGCCCGGGACATGAGGTCGGACCGCATTCAGAAACGGGCGAGCGTGGCCATTTGCGCCGCCGTACTGCTCGCAATCGCCCCGGCGATGAGCGGCCATGCGGCCGAGGCGAGCGATCCGCCGCGGGTGAGCGGCGGCTCCGATCCACGGGCCCAGCCCCTGCAACTGGGCGTCGGCCAGTCGGTCATCCGCGATCTGCCCGAGGACGCGGGCGAGATCTATGTCGGCGACCCCGCGGTCGCCAACGCGATCGTGCGCACCGCGAGGCGCATCTATATTTCCGGCGTCGCCAATGGCCAGACCAGCATCTTCGCGCTGGCGCGGGACGGGCGCAGGATCGCCGCCTTCCAGGTCTCGGTCGGGCGCGCGGTCTCCGAACTGTCGAGCCTGCTCAACACCGCCATCCCCGGCAACGACATTCACGTGCGCACGGTCGAGAACACGATCATCCTCACCGGATCGGTCGCCTCGGCCGAGGAGGCGCAGAAGGCGCTCGATATCGCCAACGGTTTCGTCAATGATTCGGCGGCGTCGCCGCCCGGATCCGGCACGTCGATCAACATCTCGAACGGCTCGAGCGGCAATGCGCCCGGGGCCGCCGCCGCGGGCGGCAAGTCGTCCAGCCCCCAGGGGCGAGTCATCAACGCGCTCACCATTCGGGGCGCCGACCAGGTCAGCCTGCACGTCACGGTCGCCGAAATCCGGCGCGAGATCGTCAAGCAGCTGGGCGTCAGCTTCAACGGAACCGGCCCGAACGGAAGCCTCACCCTCGACAATCCCTTCGCGATCAACGGCGCGGTCGCTACGTCCGAGGCGACGCTCAACTGGTTCAAGGGGAGCGGAGAGCTCAGCGCCACGCTGCGGGCGTTCGAGCGGCAGGGCGTCGCTCACACGCTGGCCGAGCCGACCGTCACCGCCGTCTCCGGGGAGAGCGCGAAATTCATGGCCGGGGGCACGATTCCCATCCTCAACAACGTACAGTGCAATCCGACCTGCCAGTATGGATTCATCCAGCAGCCTTATGGCGTGACCCTGAACTTCACTCCCGTAGTCCTGTCCCAGGGGCGGATCCAACTCAGGATCGCGACCGAAGTCACCGATGTCGACTATTCGACCCAGCTCACTTACAGCGGCATCACCATCCCCGGTTTCCGGACCCGCAACAATACGACCACGGTCGAATTGCCGTCCGGCGGTTCGATCGCCTCGGCCGGCCTGATCAGCACCCAGACGCAACAGGCGATCAACGGCTTCCCCGCGCTGATGAATCTCCCAATTCTCGGCGCCCTGTTCCGTTCGCGCGACTATCAGCGCAACGAGACCGAACTCTTGATCGTCGTCACCCCCTACATCGCCCACGCCGTCGATCCGAAAGAGGTCGTGAGGCCGGACCAGAATTTCCAGGACGCGAGCGACCCGCAGTCCTGGTTCCTTGGCCGCGTCAACCGGATCTATTCGACCGCGCAGTCGCTTCAGCCGATGCCGGGCTACGCGGGCAAGATCGGCTTCATCACCCAATAGGCCGCAGCCTCGCTTCGCCCAGGATGCTTCTCAGAACCGGGAAGGACAGCTCTCATGGCCGCTTCTCCTCAAGCACGACCAATGTTCGCCGGACGCCTCCTGAGGCTCGCTCTCGCCGCCGCCGCCTCCTCCGCGCTCGCCGGCTGCGGCGCCCAGTATGCATCGTCGGACCCCGCCTTCCCGGGCGACTTCACGCAGCGTCATCCGATCGTGGTCGCCGCGGCGCCCACCAGCATCGACCTTTATCCGGTCGGCGGCCGGCTCGACGACCGGTCAAGGGCGAACATCCGGGCCTTCGTCCAGCGCTATCGGCATTATGGCGCCGGCGAGGTCAGGATCGAGACGCCCGTGGGCGCCAATCCAAACTCGATCGCCGTCTCCGAGGTCCGCACCGCGCTTCACGCCGCCGGCGTCAGAGGGAGAATCACGGTCGGCGCCTATGTGCCGCCGAACGACGGCGGGGCGCCGCCGGTGCGCGTGTCGTTCAACGGTCTGAAAGCGATCGTTCCGACCCAATGCGGCCAGTGGCCGGAGGATCTGGCTTCGGGATCGTCGGTCGAGGGGTGGAAGAACGAGCCCTACTCCAACTTTGGCTGCGCCACCCAGGCGATGCTTGCGGCCCAGGTCGACGATCCCCGCGATTTCGTTCAGCCGCGCGCGCTCGGACCCTCTGACGTGGCCATGCGGACCCGGGCCATCGAGGCCGTCCGCGCGGGCCAGGATCCCGGCACCCAGTGGAAAGATACGGTGCTGGTCCCGATCGGCCAGCAGCTGAACAGCGGGCAGTGACCGGATGAGCGCGTACGACCCCGACGCCGGGATCGACGGCGACCAGCCCATCGATCGAACGCCCACACCAATCGAGCGGGCGCCGCAGATCGAGCCGGCGCTCCGGATCGAGCCCGTGCCGCGCGTGTCGATCCAGGCGTTCTGCGAATCGCCCGATATCGCCGCTGTGGTCAGCGCCGCGATCTCCGATCGCCGGATGGCCAAGGCGCATGTCAAGCAGAACATGGGAGGCGCCGCGGCCGCGGTCGAGGCCTACAAGAGCGCGCCGACGCCCAATGTCATCGTGCTCGAGGCGCCGGCCAGCCGAGACGCGCTGCTCGAGGAGCTCGAAGAGCTCGCTCAATCCTGCGACGCGGGGACCAAGGTCGTCGTGCTCGGTAAGCACAACGACATCGCTCTCTACCGCCAGCTGATGACGCGTGGGGTGAGCGAATATCTGGTGGCTCCGTTTGGGGTCGTCGACTTCATCCAGGCGATCTCGCAACTGTTCGCGTCGCCCGGCGCAAAGCCGCTCGGGCGGGTGGTCGCGGTGGTCGGCGCCAAGGGCGGCGTCGGCGCCTCCACGGTCGCCCACAATCTGGCCTGGGCTCTGGCGTCGCTGACCGCGATGGCCACCATCATCGCCGATTTCGATCTGGCGTTCGGCACCGCCGGGCTCGACTACAACCAGGACCCGCCTCAGGGAGTCGCGGAGGCGGTGTTCGCTCCCGATCGGGTCGATACGGTGCTGGTCGACCGGCTGCTGTCCAGGTGCGGCGACAGGCTCAGTCTGCTCGCGGCGCCCGCCGCCCTCGATCGGGTTCTCGATTTCGCGGAAGTCTCGTTCGACTCGCTCATCGACGCCATGCGCGCCTCGACCCCCTGGATCGTGCTCGATGTGCCGCACCTGTGGTCAGGATGGGCGAGACGCATCCTCGTCTCCGCCGACGATGTCATCGTTGTCGCGAGCCCCGACCTCGCCAATCTCCGCAACGCGAAGAACCTGATCGACAACGTCAAGGGCGCGCGCCTGCATGACGCGGCCCCGCGCCTGGTGCTCAACGGCGTTGGCATGCTGAAGCGGCCGGAGATCGCAGCCGCGGAATTCGCCAAGGCGGTCGAGACCGGACCGGCGGCGGTCATTCCCCACGACGCGAAGCTGTTCGGCGCCGCGGCCAATAACGGACAGATGATCGCGGAAATCGAGCCGAACGGCAAAACCGCGCAGATCTTCGTCGATCTCGCCTCCGCGCTCGCCGGCCGGACCGAGGCGCGCAAGCCGAGGCGAGGCGTGCTCGAGCCGCTCATCGCCAAACTCGGGCGCAAGAGGAAATGACCGGCTGGCAAGCGCCTCACCCCCTTCTCGCCCGGCGCTCGCGCGAGCGGAAGGGACTCTGAGCGATGTTCGGCAAGCGCGCGATTGGGGGCGCCGGCGCCGAGCCCGCCGGGCCGCGCGCCGTCTCGGTGAGCGCGGCGACGGAAGAGGCCAGGCCGCCGTCCGTTCCGCCCCCGCCGGCACAGACCGAACGGCGGTCGGAGAGCTATTTCCAGACCAAGTCGCTGATCTTCGGCGCGCTCATCGAGGCGATCGATCTCGCCGCGCTCTCCAAGCTCGACCCCGAGAGCGCGCGCGAGGAAATCCGCGACATCGTCCACGAGATCGTCACCATCAAGAATCTGGTGCTGTCGATCGCCGAGCAGGAGGACCTGCTCGATGACATCTGCAACGACGTGCTCGGCTTCGGTCCGCTCGAGCCGCTGCTGGCGCGCGACGACATCGCCGACATCATGGTCAACGGGCCGACCCGGTGCTTCATCGAGGTCGCCGGCAAGATCCAGCTCACCAACGTCCGCTTCCGCGACAATTCGCAACTGATGAACATCTGCCAGCGGATCGTGAGCCAGGTCGGCCGCCGGGTCGACGAAGCCTCTCCCATTTGCGACGCCCGCCTGCTCGACGGTTCGCGCGTCAACGTCATCGCCCCGCCGCTCGCCATCGACGGCGCCGCGCTGACCATCCGTAAGTTCAGGAAGGACAAGCTGACGCTCGATCAGCTGGTCAAGTTCGGCTCGATCTCGCCGGCCGGCGCCGAAATCCTCAAGATCATCGGCCGCGTCCGCTGCAACGTGATCATTTCCGGCGGCACCGGGTCGGGCAAGACGACCCTGCTCAACTGCCTGACCAACTACATCGACGCCGACGAGCGGGTCATCACCTGCGAGGACGCGGCCGAGCTCCAGCTCCAGCAGCCCCATGTGGTGCGCCTCGAGACCCGGCCGGCGAATCTGGAGGGGGTCGGTCAGATCACCATGCGCGATCTGGTCAAGAACTGCCTGCGCATGCGGCCCGAGCGCATCGTCGTCGGCGAGGTTCGCGGACCGGAGGCTTTCGATCTGCTGCAGGCGATGAACACCGGCCATGACGGGTCGATGGGCACGCTGCACGCCAACTCGCCGCGCGAGGCGCTGAGCCGTGTCGAATCGATGATCACGATGGGCGGATACGCGCTGCCGATGAAAACGATCCGGGAAATGGTGACCTCCTCGGTGGACGTGATCGTCCAGGCCGCCCGCCTTCGCGACGGGTCGCGGCGGATCACCCACATCACCGAGGTGATCGGGATGGAGGGCGACGTGGTGATCACCCAGGACCTGTTCGTCTATGAGATTCTGGGCGAGGACGCCCAGGGCAAGCTGATCGGGCGCCATCGCTCGACCGGGATCGGGCGGCCGAGATTCTGGGAGCGCGCGCGCATGTACGGAGAGGAAGCGCGTCTCGCGGCGGCGCTGGATGTCTCGGACGTCGGCGCCTGAAGCTTAAGGGTTCGAGCAAGGGTCATCGGCATGATCAATCCGATAGCGGTCGCGGGATTTCTGGCGCTGGGCGTCGGCGGTCTGGCCTTCGCCTTGGTCGGGGGAGATTCGCGGGCCGACAAGCGGCGCGCGGCGGTCGCGAAAACCGACGCAAAGGCGCTCGCCGCTGCGAACGTCGATCGGACCGCGCGCAAGAAGCAGATCGCCGACGGTCTGCGCGATATCGAAATGAAGGGAAAGCGGCGCGCCAATCTGGCGACCCGAATCGAACAGGCCGGACTTTCGATCACCAAACAGCAATATTGGATCGGCAGTGCGGTGATCGGCTTCATCTGCAGCGCCTTGGCCTATGTCCAGTCGAGAAGCATGCTGCTCATGGCGCTTGTCGCGCTGACCACTGCGATCGGGCTGCCGCAACTCACGCTTTCGCGCCTGCGGGTCCGCCGCATCAACAAGTTCATTTCCAACTTTCCCACCGCCATCGACCTCATCGTCCGCGGCATCAAGTCCGGCCTGCCGCTCGGCGACACGATCCGGATCGCCGCCTCCGAGAGCCCCGAACCGGTGAAGTCGGAGTTTCGCCGGGTGGTCGAGGCGCTGTCGCTCGGAATGACCCTGCCGGAAGGCGTCGAGCGGATGGCGCAAAGGGTTCCGATCGCGGAAACGAATTTCTTCTCCATCGTCATCGCCATCCAGGCGAAGTCAGGCGGAAACCTGTCCGAAGCCTTGGGCAATCTGTCCCGCGTGTTGCGCGAGCGCAAGAAGATGAAGGGAAAGATCAGCGCGATGTCGATGGAAGCGAAGGCCTCCGCGGCGATCATCGGCGCGGTGCCGTTTCTGGTGGTCGGCGCGCTTTACGTCTCCTCGCCGAAGTACATCTCGATGCTGTGGGTCACGACCCATGGCCGGATGATCTCGCTGATTGCGATTTTCTGGATGGGAATCGGAATCGCCATGATGAAAAAAATGATCGCGTTCGATTTCTGACCGGGCCCGCCGCCATGATGGACGAACTTGTCGCCAAATTCTCCGACGCTCATTTCCTGGCCGTGCTGTTCGCGGCGATCGGCTCGGCCGCGACGGTGCTGACCGCCGCCATGCCCTGGCTCCAGCCGGACACCCTGTCGCGGCGGATCAAGGCGGTGAGCACGGAGCGCGAGCGGATCAGGGCGCGCGAGCGCGAGCGGCTGCAGGCGGCGCAGAACCGAAGCTCGCTCAGGGTCAGGCCGAGCGGCCTCGTCAAGCAGGTGGTCGAAACCCTCAATCTCGCGAGCTGGCTCAGCACGGAGACCGCCAAAATCCAGTTGGCGAAGGCCGGCTATCGCGGGGCGCGGGCGGAATATACCTTTCTCGCCTTTCGCCTTGCGGCGCCGATCGCCTTCTTTCTCGCGGCGCTCGTCTATCAATTTCTGATCATCAAATGGAATCAGCCGGCGATGATCAAGATCGGCATTGCGATCGCCGCGAGCTACCTCGGCATCAAGGCGCCCGAGCTGTTCCTTAAGAACAAGACCTCCAAACGGCAGAAGGAACTCGAGCGGGCGTATCCCAACACCCTCGACCTGATGCTGATTTGCGCCGAATCCGGCATGTCGATCGAACACGCGGTGCGCAAAGTCAGCCAGGAGATCGGCGTCGAAAGCATCTCGATGGCCGAGGAAATGGGGCTGCTCGCCGCGGAAATGTCCTATCTGGCCGAGCGGCGGATCGCCTTCGAGAACCTGGGGTTGAGGACCGGGCTCGAGTCCATCCGCTCGCTCACCACGGTTCTGACCCAGTCGGAGCGGTATGGCACGCCGCTCGGCGCGGCGCTCAGGGTCTTGAGCCAGGAGAGCCGCGACCACCGGATGACCCTGGCCGAGAAAAAAGCCGCGGCACTGCCGCCGACCCTCACCGTGCCGATGATCCTGTTCTTTTTGCCCGGCCTCTTCGCCGCCATCCTGACCCCGGCCGCGATCCAGATCAATCACTGGAATTAGGGTCCGGCGCGGCCGGCCCGGTTGACCGGCCAGCCCATGAAATGATCGGCGCACGCAACTTTGCGGGGGTGAACCTCCGCGGCCTTACGCCTTTCGGGTTGCGCCGCCAGACTCGCCGGCGCATGATTCGTTCCGTGCCCCACCTTTCTCAACCGGCCGTTGGCTCACCCGCGCCGCTCGTCCGTCGCCCCGATCCCTCCTACCTCGATGGATTGAACGAGGAGCAGCGCCGCGCGGTCGAGGCGCTGGACGGGCCGGTTCTCGTTCTCGCCGGCGCAGGCGTCGGCAAGACGCGGGTCCTCATCGCCCGGATCGCGCATATCATTTCGACCGGCCGCGCTCGCCCCCATGAAATCCTGGCGGTGACCTTCACCAACAAGGCGGCCCGCGAGATGCGCCAGCGGGTCGGCGTGTTCCTGGGGTCCGAGCAGGCGATGCCGTGGCTCGGCACCTTCCACTCGGTCGGCGCGAAAATCTTGCGCATGCACGCGGAGCTCGTTGGCCTCAGGTCGAATTTCACCATCCTCGACACCGACGACCAGCTGCGCCTCATGAAGCAGCTCCTCCAGGCGGACAATCTGGACGACAAGCGCTGGCCCGCGCGAGCGCTCGCTGGTCTCATCGATGGCTGGAAGAATCGCGGCATCGATCCCAAGGGCGTGCCGGCAAGCGAGGCCGCGGTCTTCGCCGCGGGCAGGGGCGCGACGCTCTATGCGGCCTATCAGGCCCGCCTGAAAGCCCTCAACGCAGTCGATTTCGGCGATCTCATTCTGGAGCCGTTGCGCCTTTTGCGCGAGCACAGCGATGTTCTCAGCCTCTACCGGCGTCGATTCCGCTACGTCCTGGTCGACGAGTATCAGGACACCAACGTCGCCCAGTATCTTCTTCTGCGCCTGATCGCCGAGGCTAACGGAAACCTGTGCTGCGTCGGCGACGACGATCAGTCGATCTACGCCTGGCGCGGCGCGGATGTCGAAAACATCCTGCGCTTTGAAAAGGACTTTCCCGGCGCAAGAGTGATCCGGCTCGAGCGGAACTATCGCTCGACCGGCCACATTCTGGGCGTCGCGTCGGGACTGATCGCGCACAACCGCGGCCGATTGGGAAAGACCCTGTTCACCGACAAGCCGCTCGGAGACCGGCCGACGGTCACCGAGGCGCCGGACGCCCAGGAGGAAGCCAGACTCATCGGCGAGGAGATCGAGGCCGCCCAGCACAAGGGGGTTTCGCTCGACGAGGTCGCCATCCTGGTTCGCGCCTCCTTCCAGATGCGCGAATTCGAGGAGCGGTTCATCGCGCTCGGACTCCCCTACAAGGTCATCGGCGGCCCGCGATTCTACGAGCGGGCGGAAATCCGCGACGCGCTCGCCTATCTTCGCTGTGTCGCTGAGCCCGACGACGATCTCGCCTTCGAGCGCATCTTCAACCAGCCCAAGCGCGGCCTGGGCGACGCGACGCTCGCGCTCCTGCACGACTATGGCCGGCGGGCCGGCCTTTCCTTGACGAGAGCGGCGCGCGCGCTCATCGAAACCGAGGAGCTGAAAGCGCGTCCGCGTCAAATCCTCCGAAGTCTTCTCGACACCTTCGACCGCTGGCGAAAGGAGGCCGATCGGGTCGCTCACGACGAGCTCGCGCAGATCGTTCTCGAGGAGAGCGGCTACATCGACATGTGGAAGGCCGAGCGCACGCCAGACGCCGCGGGGCGCCTCGACAATCTCAAGGAGCTCGTGCGGTCGATGGGCGAATTCCCCGATCTCGCGGCGTTTCTCGAGCACGTCTCCCTGATCATGGACGCCGAGAGCGGCGAGGAGGGCCAGCGCGTCTCGATCATGACCCTTCATGCGGCGAAGGGCCTGGAGTTCGATCTCGTCTTCCTGCCGGGCTGGGAGGAGGGCCTGTTTCCCAATCAGCGGTCGCTCGACGACAACGGCATGGCCGCGCTCGAGGAGGAGCGGAGATTGGCCTATGTCGGTCTCACCCGCGCCCGCGCCCGCGCAAAAATCTACTATGCGCTGTTCCGGCGCGTGCGCGGCTTGTGGCAGACATCGATTCCGTCCCGGTTCATCCAGGAATTGCCCTCGGACCACATCGAGGCGGACGAATTTGCCGGGTCCGCGGCCGGGCGCGCCGATCGCTCATGGCCTTCGGCGGGTTTCGAGGCCGGGTTCGCCTCCCGCTACGACACGCCCGGCTGGCGTCGCGCCGAGGCCCGGCGGAGCGAATCGGGCTCGCGCGGTCTTAAGTCCCCAAGCCCGATGTTCGAGGGCGCGGCCCAGCGGCAAGATCGGCCCGCTTCGGCCTTTCGCGCCGGATCGCGGGTGTTTCACAACAAATTCGGCCCCGGCGCGGTGGTCGCCGTGGACGGCTCCAAGCTGACCGTCGATTTCGACAAGGCGGGGCGAAAACTGGTGATGGACAGTTTCGTCGCCGCGGAGAGCCAAACTTAGCGTCAGGCGGCCTTCGTTCTCGGCTTCACTTCCTCGCTATAGGCGTCGATCAGTGTCGCGGTCAGAGCCGTCGGCTTATAGGTGTGCGGACCGATCTCGCCGACCGGCGTCACTTCGGCCGCGGTTCCGGTGATGAAGCATTCGTCGAAGTCCCCAAGCTCGGCCGGAAGGATTCGCCGCTCGACCACTTCGATCCCGCGCCCGCGGGCGAGATCGATCACCGTCGAGCGGGTGATGCCGGCGAGGAAGCAATCGGCGATCGGCGTGTGAATCATCCCGTTCTTGACGAAAAAAACGTTGGCGCCGGTGCATTCCGCCACCCGGCCCTGCCAGTCGTACATCAAGGCGTCGGCATAGCCGCGCCGCTCCGCGCGATGCTTGGAAATGGTGCAGATCATGTAGAGGCCCGCTGCCTTGGCGAGCGCGGGAGCGGTCGCCGGGTCGGGCCGCCGATAGTCGGCGATGTCGAGCCGGATGCCTTTCATTCGCTGGGCGGGGTCGAAATAGCTCGGCCATTCCCAGACGGCTATGCCAAGATGAATCTTGTTGTGCTGCGCGGAGACGCCCATCATCTCCGAACCGCGCCAGGCGATCGCCCGCACATAGGCGTCGGCGAAGTGGTTGCGCTTCAGCACCTCGGCCTTGGCGGCGTCGATCGCCTCGACGCTGAAAGGAATCTCGAAATCGAGGATCTGCGCGGACGCCCTGAGGCGCCGGGAATGATCGGCGGATTTGAAAATGCGCCCGCCATAAGCGCGCTCGCCCTCGAAGACCGCGCTCGCATAGTGCAGCGCGTGAGTCAGAACATGTATTTTGGCGTCGCGCCACTCGACCATCTGGCCGTCCATCCAGATCCAGCCGTCGCGATTGTCGAAAGTCTGGGCGGCCATGGGCTATTTCCTCCGGTTCGAAGCGGGTTTCGATTTTCGGCGATCGGGGCTACATGGATTGCGGCGCTGATTGTCGTTAAGCTAGCACGAGGGCGGAATTATGTCAATAGTGCTGACCTAATGGGTTCATGGATGCCGTCCGACGTCTCCAGGCCCGCTCCGGCGCCGGCGCCGCGCCGCGGCGACGAGCCGATGTATGAACTGATCGAACTCCTCTTTTTCGCCTATCGCGATTTCGTCGGCGACGCCGATCGCCTGCTCGAGACTTACGGATTCGGGCGCGCCCATCATCGCGTGCTCTATTTTGTCAGCCGCCGGCCCGGGCTCACGATCGCCGAGCTTCTGGAGATTTTGCGGATCACCAAGCAGAGCCTGAACCGCGTGCTGCGCGAGCTCGTCGACAAGAATTTCGTCGAGATCCAGGCCGGGGCTCTGGACCGTCGCCGCCGGCAGCTTTATGCGACGCCCGACGGCGAGCGGCTGGCGTTGCGGCTGGCCCTGGTCCAGACGCGGCGGTTCGCCCTGGCGCTGGAGCAACTGGGCGACTGGGGCTTACCCTCGGCGCGCGCCTTTCTCAAGGCGATGATCGATCCCCAGAAAGCCCCGGGCGACGCCGCCGGCCGGCAAGAGCCGGCGAAGCGCGCCGGTCAGGGCCAGTGAGCGCGGCGCAGGCTTCGTTCCAGGACGACGCCGCCCACGTCCTCGTGGTCGACGACGACCGGCGCCTTCGCGACTTGCTGTCCACCTACCTGGTGAAACACGGCCATCGCGTCACGGTTGCGCCCACAGCCGCCAAGGCGCGGGCTTTTCTTGAAGGGCTGGCCTTCGACATCATCGTGCTCGACGTCATGATGCCGATCGAGAACGGATTCGACTTCGCCGCCGATTTGCGCGGCCGATCGCAAGTGCCAATCCTCATGTTGACGGCTCGAGGCGAAGCGCAGGATCGCGTGCGCGGCCTCGAGATTGGCGTCGACGACTATCTCGCCAAGCCGTTTGAGCCGCGTGAACTCCTGCTCAGGATCGGCTCGGTGCTTCGACGCACCCGGGCCTCGCCGGCAGGGGGACCTCAGACGACCGTCGTTCGCTTCGGGCGTTTCGCATTCTCGCTCGAGCGCGGAGAGCTGCGCGCCGGGGACGAGCCGGTCCGCATTACCGAGCGTGAGCGCGAGATGCTTCGCCTGCTCAGCGCCAACGCCGGCGCGATCGTTTCCCGCGAGGCGCTATCGGGACCGGGCGGCGCCGCGCAGGAGCGGACGGTCGACGTCCTGGTCAATCGGCTGCGGCGGAAGATCGAGCAGGATCCCGCCAATCCAAGATATTTGCAGACGGCGCGAGGGGCTGGATACCGGCTGATAGCTGACGCATGAGAGAACGAACTGCATTCCGCGGTCTGCGCGCGCTGGCGCGGACCCGCATGCTTTGGCGCCGCGCGACGCGCGGCCTCGCCGAGATGCTGCCCAAGGGCCTGTACAAACGCTCGCTCCTGATCGTGATCCTGCCGATGGTTCTGCTCCAGACCGCGGTGACCTTCGTCTTCATGCAGCATCACTGGGATTTGGTGACCCGCAGGTTGTCCGAGGCGGTGGCGCGTGACGTCGGCGCGCTGACCGACCTTTATCAAAAGCTCCCGCCAGGCGAGGACGATACCGACTTGGCCAGGCTCGCGTCCGAACGGTTCCGCATGGATGCGACCTTGCTGCCGGCCGGCCCCTTGCCGCCGCGAACACCTCGATCGTTTTACGGCGCATTGGATCCGCTGACCCGGACCCTTCCCAATGAGATCAGGAAGCAGGTCACCGAGCCTTTCTGGATCGACACCGTCGGCCGGTCGGGGCTGATGGAAATACGCGTCGATCTCGGGAACGGAGTGCTTCGCCTGGTGACGCGCCGCGCTCTCGCCTATGAGGCGAACGCTCATATTTTCGTGCTGTGGATGCTTGGAGCGATGATCGTCCTGTTGACGGTCGCCGTCATTTTTCTTCGCAATCAAATTCGGCCCATTTTGCGTCTGGCCAAAGCGGCGGAGGACTTCGGCAAGGGTAGGAACCTCGACTTCAGCCCGCATGGCGCGCGCGAGGTCCGGCAGGCGGGCCAGGCCTTCATCGAGATGAAACGGCGGATCGAGCGCGCGACCGAACAGCGTACTGCGATGCTGAACGGCGTCAGCCATGATCTGCGCACCATGCTGACCCGATTCAAACTGTCCTTGGCGCTTCTCGACAATTCGGCCGATAGCGAACTCTTGCAGAAGGACGTCGATGAAATGGGGCAGATGCTCGAGGGCTATCTCGCCTTCGCGCGCGGGGATGCAGGCGAATCGACCGCCCGTGTCAACGTCGGATCGATCCTCGAGGATCTTCGGACGGCTTCCGAGCGGCACGGCGGGAGCCTCGGCGTGGAGACCCAGGGCGATCTCAATATTCGCATCCGGCCGATGGCCATGAAGCGCTGTGTCGGCAATCTGGTCGCCAACGCCCAGCGTCACGCCGACACCGTTCGCGTTTCGGCCGCCCGCGAGGCGCAATTTGTGTCGATCGTCGTCGACGATGACGGAAGCGGCATCGACCCCGTCTATCGCGAGGACGTCTTCCGCCCATTCTACCGCCTGGACGAAGCACGCAACCAGGACGAGGGCGGCGCGGGCCTGGGGCTGGCGATCGCGCGCGACATCGCCCGCTCGCACGGGGGCGACATTACGCTCTCCGACAGCCCCATGGGGGGGTTGAGGGCGGCAGTGCGGATTCCCGTCTAGCCCCCTCGCCCCGCTTGCGGGGAGAGGGACGGGGTGAGGGGCGAGTCACTTCGCCGCCGACGGCCTGCCTCTCGGCCCCTCATCCTAACCTTCTCCCCGCGAGCGGGGAGAAGGGACGATCAGGCTACGCCGCGCCAGCGTGGCCGCGCCGAGCGCGAGACCTCAGACCGAGGCGCTGATCCAGCGACTAAGTTCGCTCTTCGGGGCAGCGCCGATCTTGGTGTCGACCCGCTTGCCGTCCTTGAACACCATCAGCGTCGGGATCGACCGGATGCCATATTTGCTGGCGACGCCAGGGTTCTCGTCGACATTGAGCTTGGCGATCTTGATCCTGCCGTTCATCTCGGTGGCGATCTCCTCGAGCGCCGGCGCGATCATCCGGCATGGCCCGCACCATTCCGCCCAGAAATCGACCACAACCGGCGCGTCGGACTTGATGACGTCGGTTTCGAAACTCGCGTCGGTGACTTTGGCCGTTGATGACATGATCAGCCCTCGATGACGGCGTGCTTGCCGCTCCCCATAGCTAGGAACCGCGCTTTGCGGCGTCAAGCAGGCGGCCGCCCCCCGCCGCGCTTCGCGCCGCGGCGTCGATCCTGCGCCTTGACAGGGGCGCGGCCCTCGCCTAGCCGAGCCCCGGCGATGAGGCAGGATGAGGATGAGACCGTCCGGCAAATCAGCGGTCTGAGCGAAATCTCCGACCGCTACGACGCGGTTTTGTGCGACATCTGGGGGGTCCTGCACAACGGCGTGGCCTCCTTCCCGCCTGCCTCCGCGGCGCTGTCCGCGTTCCGGGCCCGAGGCGGCGCGGTCGTTCTGATCACCAACGCTCCGAGGCCCTCTCCGCCCATTCAACGGCAGGTGCTGAAGCTTGGCGTTCCGCCCGAGGCGTTCGACGCCGTCGTCACCTCAGGCGACGTGACGATCGGACTCATGGAGCGCGAGACCGGCGATCGCGTTCTCCATATCGGCCCGGCGCGCGACTTGAGCCTCTTCGACGCGGCGGCGGAGGCCGGCGCGCGGCCAAGGCTGGTCGCCCTCGAAGAGGCCGATTACGCGCTGTGCACCGGCCTGAGGCGCGACGAGACCGAAACGCCCGATGATTACGAGCCGGAGCTCAAAGGCATGGCGGCGCGGGGTTTGCCGATGATTTGCGCCAATCCGGACATCGTCATCCACCGCGGCGACGACCTGATCTACTGCGCAGGCGCGCTCGCGCGCCGATATGAAGAACTCGGCGGCAAAGTCATCTACGCCGGCAAGCCCTATGCGCCGATCTACGACCGGGCGCTCATGCTCGCCGAACGGGCTCGAGGCGGTCGGATCGAGAAGCGCCGCGTGCTTGCGATCGGCGACGGCATGAAGACGGATATCGCCGGCGCCACGCGGGCGGGGCTGGACGCGCTCTTCGTCACTCGCGGCATCCATCGATCCCTGCACGGCGAGACCCCGGAGTCGCCCGCCGACCCGCTCGAACTCCAGCGCCTGTACGACGAACACGGAATGACCCCGGTCGCCGCGATCCCCGCGCTTCGGCCTTGAGCGGCAAGGCGATGACGCCGTTTCAGACCCTCTGTTTCGAGGACCTTGCGCTCGGCATGCGGGCGACGATTCGCAAGACGGTCGCCAATGAAGATGTGATCGGGTTCGCCGAGCTCTCGGGCGACCACAATCCGATCCACCTGTCCGAGCATTTCGCGCGCAAGACCCGCTTCGGCGGCCGGATCGTTCACGGGCTCTACACGGCGAGCCTGATTTCGGGCGTCATCGGCATGCGCTTGCCGGGGCCCGGCGCCGTCTATATCTCGCAGACCTTGAACTTTCTCGGTCCGGTCAAGATCGGCGACGTGGTCGACGTCAGCGTGGAGGTGATCGAGCTCGCCCAGAAGAACCGCCGTGTCCGGCTGCGTTGCGAATGCCGGGTCGGCGACAAGGTCGTCCTCGACGGCGAGGGCGTTCTCAGCGTGCCCCCGGCGCCCAGACCCAAGGCCCCCTCCGTATGACCCGGCAGGACGCGATCACGGGCGGCTTCGTCCTCGCCGCCGACCCGACGGCGCCGCCGCGCGGGCTTGAGCGAGCGGTCTACGCAATCGGGAATTTCGACGGCCTGCATTTCGGCCACCGGGCGGTCATCGCGCGCGCCGTCGCCATCGCCCGGGAAAGAGCGGCCCCCAGCGCGCTTCTGACCTTCGAACCGCATCCCGCCGACTTCTTCGCCCGCCGGCCGGTCGTGTTCCGGTTGACGCCGCCTCGGGACAAGGCCGCGATCGGCGCCCGGCTCGGGCTGAACGGCCTCGTTCTCATGGCCTTTGACGCTTCCCTCGCCGGGATGAGCGCGGAGGCGTTCGTCGCCGAGGTTCTCGTCCATCGGCTCGGGATCGGCGCGGCGGTCGTTGGGTGGGACTTTCATTTCGGCAAGGGCCGATCGGGTTCGGCGGCCACGCTCGCCGACGCGGGCGTGAGGCACGGCTTCGGCGTCGAGATCGTCGCCAAGGTCGAGGATGGGGCGGGCGTCGTGTCCTCGAGCGCCATTCGCAACGCGCTCGAGCAGGGAGACCTCGCCGCCGCGGCGAGAGGGCTCGGCCGCAACTACTCGGTTTCCGGTGAGGTCATTTCCGGCCAGCGTCTGGGCCGCACGCTCGGCGTCCCGACGGCGAATATCGCGCTTCCCTCCACCAACCGGCTCGCCCACGGCATTTATGCGGTCATCGCGCGGGTCGAGGGCCATGCCTTTCCCGCCGTCGCCAGCTTCGGCACGAGGCCCACGGTCGATGACGGTCCGCCGCTGCTCGAGGTCCATCTCCTCGATTTCGACGGCGATCTCTATGGGCGGGAGATGGAGGTCGAGTTCATCGAGCGCATCCGCGACGAGCTCAAGTTCGAGTCCATTCCGCTCATGGTGGCCGAAATGGAGCGCGACAAGGCGCGCGCCCGCGCCATTCTGGAATCGGCTCCTCTTGGAGGAAACCACATCTAACAGACTGTACATGTTCTATTATAGGCGCGCGCGGCGAATTCCAGGCGGTTTCTTGAGCGCGAACCTAAACGGGGTCCCAAAATACTGAAAACATTAAAGGCGCGATCCTAAAAAGAACCTAAGGCCGGCGCTCAAGGGCCGCCGGGGGCGAAGCGCGGCAAGCGAATTTGGCGAAACGGGCCAAATCCTCTAATCGACCCGTCCCAGCAACGAAACCCGAATTTGGCGCATCTCATGTCCGACGCGTCTGTCTCAGGCCGCGACTATTCGAGCACGCTCTACCTCCCGAAGACCGATTTTCCCATGCGGGCCGGCCTGCCGCAGAAGGAGCCGGAGATTCTGGCCCGCTGGGCGCGCGAGAACCTTTATGGCGCGCTACGCGAGGC
>DATGHB010000216.1:0-2714 GCA_035308265.1 Roseiarcus sp. | reverse complement strand
CCGACGAGGCGACGACGGCAAGCGCGGCAAAGAAGGCCGCGTGGCGGTCGCGCGGGATCACCTGCGTCGAGATCGGCTCAGGCTTGAGGCCCATTTTCGTCGCCACGTATGCTTCGACCCGCGGATCGATGTTGGCGAAGGTCCCGACCGCTCCGGAAATCGCGCAGGTCGCGATCTCCTCACGCGCCGTGACGAGCCGCGACCGGGCGCGGGCGAACTCGGCGTAGGCGAAAGCGAGCTTGAGGCCGAAGGTGGTCGGCTCGGCGTGGATTCCATGCGACCGGCCGACGGTCGGGGTCATTTTATGCTCGAAGGCGCGGCGCTTGAGCGCCGCGAGCAACGCCTCGACATCGGCGATGAGGATGTCGCTCGCGCGGGCAAGCTGCACGGCGAGGCAGGTGTCGAGCACGTCGGAGCTGGTCAGCCCCAGATGGACGAAACGGGCGTCGGGGCCGATGAATTCGGCGAGGTGGGTGAGGAAGGCGATGACGTCGTGCCTGGTGACTTTCTCGATCTCGTCGATCCGCGCGACGTCGAATCTGGCCTTCGCACCCTTCTCCCGGATCGCCTTCGCCGCCGAACTCGGGATTAAGCCGATCTCGGCCATGCCCTCAGCGGCTGAGGCCTCGATCTCGAACCAGATGCGGAAGCGCGTCTCGGGCGACCAGACCTGGGTCATCTCGGGGCGGGAATAGCGAGGGATCATGGGGCTTGAGCCGCTTTCTGTTTGTTCCTGAGGACGTGGGTCTATAGGAACGGAAGCCGAGATTCGAGGCGGGCCTGCTTTGTCCACGCCCGAGATGAGGAGAGCGGCCGCCCGATGTCCGAGACCGTTGACGCCATTGTGCTTGGCGCCGGAATTGTCGGCGTGTCGGCCGCGCTCGCGCTTTCCGCGCGCGGGCGGGCCGTCGCGCTGATCGACCGCCTGCCGCACGCGGCGGGCGAGACAAGTTTCGGAAACAGCGGCATCGTCCAGACCGAAGGCGTGCTCCCTTATCTGTTCCCGCGCGCGGCAGGCGACATCGCCCGGGCGGCCATGAACCGCGATCCTCGCGCCCACATCCGCTATCGCGCGCTCCCCTCGATCGCGCCGGCGATCTGGCGCTATTTTCTGGCCTCGACGCAAGCGAGAAAGCTCGCGACCGGCAAGGTCATGGCGCCGCTCATGGCCGCGGCGGCTGAAGAGCATCTGAAGCTCGCCCGGGACGCAGCCGCCTCGGGGCTCCTGCGCAAGGGCGGCTGGATCAAGGCCTATCGCAGCGAGCGCGGGCGCGATCTCGCGCACGGCGAGGCCGAGGAACTCAAGCCCTTCGGCATCAGGCCGGCGTTCCTCGACCGGGCGGCGCTGACCGCGCTCGAGCCCAATGTCGGCGAGAAGGCGATCGGGGGCGTCCATTATACGGAGCCGCTGTCGACGCCCGATCCGGCCGCGCTCGTCCGGAGCTATGCCGCCCTGTTCGCGCAACGCGGCGGCCGGATGGAGAGGGGAGACGCGCTCAGCCTCGAGCCATCGGGCGCGGGCTGGACGGTCAAGACCGATTCTGGCCTTGTCGCCGCCCGCGACGTGGTGATCGCGCTCGGCCCCTGGTCGGACGAACTCGCGCGGCGCTTCGGCCTTTCGCTCCCGTTCTTCGTCAAGCGCGGCTATCACATGCACTACGAGGCCAAGGGCAACGCGGGGCTCATCCGTCCGGTGCTCGATCTCGAGCGCGGCTATCTCGTCACCCCGATGGCTCAGGGCCTGCGGCTGACCACGGGGGCGGAATTCGCGCGGCGCGACGACCCGCCGTCGGCGTCGCATCTCGAGCGGGTCGAGCCGTACGCGCGGGAGCTGTTCCCCATCGGGGCGCGCAAGGACGCGACGCCCTGGCTCGGCCGGCGCCCCTGCCTGCCCGACATGCGCCCGGTCATCGGGCCGTTCCCCGGCAAGCCCGGCCTGTGGCTCGACTTCGGCCACCACCACCTGGGGCTCACGCTCGGACCGATCACCGGGCGGCTTCTGGCCGAAATGATCCGCGGCGAGGCGCCGTTCGTCGATCCCGCCCCGTTCAAGGCGGAGCGGTTCGGATCACGGTGACGACCGCTCCCAGTCGGTGAGGGTCAGCCCCTCATCGAGCCATTGCGGCGGCCGGGGCTTCAGGCCGGCGCCGGCCAGCGCGGCGTCGGGGTCGCCGCCGAAAATGTCGCGGCTGAAGACTGGCAGGCCGCCGGGAAGGCGCACTTTGACCGCGCGGCTCATGTGGAAGCAGTCGTAGCCCAGCTTGAGAAACAGGGTGAAGACCTGCGGGCCGCCGATGACGGCGATGGTCCCGGAGTTCAAGCCCAGCACTTCGCAAGCTTCCTCCAACGACGCCCCGGCGGGATTCCAGAGGCGCGCGTTGGCATTGTCGGGATCGGGCGCGAGGCCCGCGACCTTGCGGGTCAGGATGAGCCGTCTCCGGTCCGGCGCATCGGCATGGGGCTCCGCCGAATGGCGGCCGTTCACGATCGCGTCGGCTCGCTGAAGGCCGCTCTCAAAGTGCCGGCGGTCGGCTTCGAACTGAAGCGAGGCCGGCTGGACCCCGCTCGCGTCGGCGATCATGCCGTCGGCGGAGGCGATGACATAGGCTTCGATGCGAAAGGCGCCGATCATGCGGCGCGTTATTCGTGGCTGTCCGAGTTGACGAGCGTGAGGAACTCAGCCCGTGTCTGGGCCTGGTCGCGAAACACGCCGA
>DATGHB010000215.1:0-10987 GCA_035308265.1 Roseiarcus sp. | reverse complement strand
CGGCGACCATCGACAAGCTCGAGCTTGCGGGCGAAAGCGTCTCCGACCCTTCGCAGCGTTGCGTCGTCGACATCGTCGGCGAAAAGCCGATCCTGGCGGCCAGCGCCGGTCGCCCCGACGGCCTTGAGCGGTTCGAGGCCGACGTTCCCGCCTGCCCGGTCCCCTTCGACGTTCTCGACGGTGCGGTTCTCGTGCCCTCCCAGATCACCGCCTGCGTGTTCAAGGCGGCCGACTGTCGGACGGCTCCCGGTGGCCTCTGGGGCCCCGAGGGGGACTCGCTCGTGGGCGATGCAGCCAAGATCGTCAAGGAACGGGCGGAGGCGGAAAGGGCGATGGCCAGGGTTGTGCGCGCGATCGAGGACCGGGCCAAGGACGACCCGGCCGCGGCGAGCCTCGCGAGCGATCAGAACGCCTTCGCCGGCGCCCGCGACGAACTGTGCCGCAACTACGCCAAGGAGAGCCTCCACGGCTATTGCGCGCTCCGGGCCACCCAGGCCCGGACGGCGCTGCTTGAAACGCGGCTCGAGGCGCTCAAGGCCGCAACCGCGCCGGCCACGGCGAGCGAAAAAGGCAAGACAGCCAAGCCTAAGAAGGGCGCCAAGCAGCCTTGAGCCACGAAGAAAAGATGTAAGGGCGCGCTCGGCGCCTCCCATTCCGCCGGAGCGCGGTCGCGCCGACGCCGGAAAGGACCTTGCCTTGCTCGCGAACTCGACCCATGGTCACCGTGAGGTGATCGATGACGCAAGATTCGACAGGCGCAGGCGCGACGGTCGCCGCTGCCGGCGGAAACGCCGACGCCGCTCGGTCCCTGACAGCCAAGGCGGCCGACGAGTTCCGACGGTTCTTCGTGCTCTTCCTCTATCTCTGGGTGTTGTTCGGCGTTTTCGTCCTCAACCAGGGCGTCGTCCTGCGCGAGCACGGGTTCAATTTCGCCATGCAGGGTTTTGCCTTTATCAACGCCCTTGTGTTCGCCAAAGTCATGATGCTGTTCGAGATCTTCGATCCCGGACGCTGGCTGCGCAGGAGGCCGCTCATCTATCCGATTCTCTACGAGACCCTGCTTCTGACGGTCCTCTTTCTCGTCGCCCACATACTCGAAAAGACAATCGAAGGACTGCTACGGGGAAAGACGATCGGCGACAGCGTGCCGGTGATCGGCGGCGGCGGTTTTGCGGGATTCCTCAGCATCACCGCCATTCTCTTTATTGCGTTGATCCCGTTTTTCGGCCTACGGAATCTCAACCTCGCCATCGGCGAGGGCCGCCTCTGGGCGATGATTTTCGAGAAGCCTTCGGCGGAAGAAGGCGAGCGCCGGAGAGGCGCGCCAGCGCGATCCGCCTAAGCAGGGTTTCGTTGGCGAGCCAGCGTCACTTCGCAAGCCCCCTGTTTAAGCCGGCCTTGGGTTCGGACGGTGCGGTTCGCCCGCTTTCGCAGGCGCCGCACCAGGGCGCTTGATACTGTCTTTGTTTGAGCGCGCCACAGGGCGTTCTTTAAGAACGCCCGTCTTACGACGGGCTATGGCTCTTCGGCCATAAAAGCATGATCGGTTCCGATCATCGAGGCGTGGCATGAGCGGAGCGATTTGGATTTTCTTGGCGTATGGCCGTTTCGCCCCGGAATCCTCCCGCCCGGACTATTGGATTCTCTTGGATTTCCTTGGATTCTCTCGTCCAAATCTAGACTTTTCAATGGGTTACACGGATTTTTCGGGTAACGAATTTTTCGCCGGCGCTCCACGGTCCCCATGCCGGCGGGCCTGAGAAGGGGGCTTGCTCTCGAGATGCGGAAGGCATTGGAACGCTCATCGGTCAGAGCTTACCGCGAGTTCTGATTATCAGCAAGCAATTGTCGCCTCGTCGTTCCTATCCCGTCGGACAATGGTCCGTCCTCGATCTCGTTGGCCCGCCAGAGAATCTCTGCTTGGCGCCCGGCGAACCTCACTCGGCCGGCGCCGCGGCCCCCTCCAGGGCGGCGCTCACCTCCGCCTCAGCAAGCCCGGCGTCATTTTTTCGCGCCATCCAGAACGACGCCTGCGCCAGGAGGCCGGAGGCGAGAAGCACCAGCGCCGAGGCCAGCGCGGGATTCGCGCCCAAGCCGGCGAGGGCGACCAGCGCCGCGCCGACCGCCATCTGGACCGAGCCATAAAGCCCGGAAGCCGTCCCGGTGACGCGCGGGTTCACGCTGATGGCCTCGACAAGAGCGGCGGGCGCCGCCGCGCCCACGCCGACACTGAAGACGAACATCGTCGCCACGATTCCGACCAGAGTCACCCGGTCCGCGGCCACAAGGGCGAGCAACAAAGCCGCCGCCGCGACGCTGACCGCGTTGGAGACGACCAGAAATCGGGTGAGCGAAAAGCGCCCGATCAGTCGGCTCGCGAGAAGGCTGCCGACCCAGAGCCCGGAGACGAGGAGCGCGAGATACAGGCCCACGCTTGCGCTCGAGACGTGCAGCCGATCGATGAAGATGAATGGCGCGCAGGCGACGAACGCGTAGAGGGATGTCGTCGCGCAGGCGCCGCCAATGGCGTAGCCCACGAACCGCCGGGAGCCCAGGAGGCCGACAGTGTCGCGCGCATATTTCGAGGCGCTGACGATGAGCGCTTCCGGACGCGTCTCTGGCAGAATGCGCCACGCCAGCGCGAAATTGGCGATCCCCAGGGCGGCAAGCCCGATGAGGATCGTTCGCCACCCCAAGAGGTCGGTGAACGCGCCGCCGATCAGCGGCGCGATCGCTGGCCCTGCGGTGACGAGCAGGTTGGTGAGCGCGAGCCGCCGCGCCGCTTCGCCGGCCTGAGAGGTGTCACGGATGATGGCTCGGGCGAGCACCAGCCCGGAACATCCCCCTACCGCCTGGACAAAGCGCGCGAGGACCAGCGTGCGGATGTCCGGAGCAAAGACCGTGGCGAGGCTCGCAATCGTGAATATGGAGAGGCCGGCGAGCAGGGCCGGGCGCCGGCCAAAGCGATCCGACGCAGGCCCATAGACCAATTGGCCGACAGCCAGGCCCAGGATGTAAAGACTGATCGTCAGTTCGAGGGCCGCGGGAGTCGCGTGAAGGTCCTTGGCCGCCGCGGGCAGCGCGGGCACGAATATATGCATGCCCAGCGTGCCGCTGAAAGTGAACAGTCCCAGGAGCCAGAGCGGAGGAGCCGCGCGGCGGCGAATGAGCTTCATCGAGCGGCCGCCCGCTTGCGCTCACCCGTCTCCGCTCGCGCATCGGCGAGGCCGATCAGCCGGTCCCGGACAGTTTCGAGCAGGCGAAGCGAACGCGCCAGGTCGTCATGCGGGACCTCGCCAAGGACGGCGTCGCGGATTTCGAGCGACACGCGCTCGACCTGATCGACCGTCCGGCGTCCGCGGGCGGTGAGCGTGAGGCTCTTGGCGCGGCGGTCGGCGCGGTCCTCGCATCGCTCGATGAGGCCGGAATTTTCAAGCGAATCGAGCAGACGAACGACCGAGGATCCATCGAGGGACAGGGACGCGGCCAGTTCGTTCTGCCGCATCGCAGTTTCGGACCGCGCGATCCGCAGCAGCGGCAGCCACGTCGCTTCGGTCAATCCAAAGGCCTGCAGCCGTCCGTCGACCGCGCGCCGCCATTCCCGCGCCACATGGGCGACGAGAGGGGCCAATCGCGCTCGGGCGTCTTTCGGAGCAGGCGGCATGAGCGTTCTATAAATGACATTCAAATTGATGGCATGTCAACTATCTGTGAGGCGGCGCCTCACAGTCGCCGCGGAGTGGTGATGGATTCGTGTAGCGACAGAGCGCCGCGCGTTTGCCTCGCCGGCGATCGGTCGTCCGATCCACGAGGATTGGCTCAGACGAGCTGTTGGAGGCCCAATCATGATGCGACGCAGTCTTCTCCCATTCGCGGCGCTCGCCGCCCTGACCTTCGCGCCCGCCGCCCAGGCCGCCTCGGATCAATCGTCCGAGCCGGCCATGGAGAGGATGCAGCATTGGGCCGCGGACCACGAGGCGCTGCTTGACGCGAAGCTCGCCGGTCTCAAGGCAGGCCTCAGACTGACCTCGGACCAGGACAAGCTCTGGCCGCCGTTTGAAGCCGCGGTTCGCGACGCCGCCAAGCTTCACATGGAGCAGATGAAATCCATGATGGAGCGCATGCAGAAAATGCGAGACATGATGCAGGGAATGAAAAAATCCGAAAGCATGAAGGAAATGGCCGCGCCGGGCGAAGCCGCTTCTCCCATCGACCGCCTGGAGGCCATGGGGCAGCGTATGTCCGCGCGCGGCGCCGCGATCCAGAAGATCGCCGACGCCGCCAAGCCTCTCTACGCAAGCCTCGACGATACCGAGAAGAGGCGCTTCGCGCTGCTTGGCCGGGAGTTGTTCATGATGGGACGCGATCGCCACGCCATGGAGATGATGCACGGCGACATGGGGATGATGGGCGGAATGGGGATGATGGGCCGGACGCCCGACAGAATGGAATCGACGGGAAACGGACACGAGGAAGACGACAATTCGGACGAGGAATAGCGCCCGCCAGGCTTTCTGACGAGATCGCCGTCACGGCCCCTCCCGGCGGGCGGAACGCCGGGCGGCGTCCGAAGGGTCAGGGCCTCACACTTGAGCCACAACGCGGGCGAGTTTGGAGCGCACGACTTGGGCGGCTTCCTTGAGCGCCGGATTGTCGATCGCCAGCATCGAAGCGACGGGATCGATCGCCGCGACTTCGGTTTGCCCGCTCCCTGCGTCGCGCACCACAACGTTGCAGGGCAGCATTGTCCCGACTTTGTCCTCCAGGCGGAGGGCTTCATGCGCGAGCGCCGGGTTGCAGGCGCCGAGAATGATGTAACTGGGGAAATCGACGCCGATCTTCGCCTTCAGCGTCTCCCGCACATTGATCTCGGTCAAAACCCCGAAGCCTTCGGCCTTGAGCGCGTCCTTCGTGCGCGCGACCGCCTCGTCGAATGCGACTGGCAGGAGCCGGTTGATGTAGTAGTCCATCGTCATCCTCCTCCTTCGGCTACTTAAGCTGGACGCTCCGCAGTCTCAGCGCGTTGGCGATCACGCTCACCGATGACAGCGCCATCGCCGCGGCGGCGACGATCGGCGACAACAGAAGGCCGAACGCCGGGTAGAGGATTCCGGCTGCAATCGGCACGCCGAGCGCATTGTAGATGAAAGCGAAAAGCAGGTTCTGCCGGACGTTTCGCATCGTCGCCTGCGAGAGCCGCCGCGCGGCGACGATGCCGCGGAGATCGCCTCTGAGCAGGGTGACGGCCGCGGATTCGATCGCGACATCGGTTCCCGTGCCCATCGCGATCCCGACATCGGCCGCCGCCAGAGCCGGAGCGTCATTGACGCCGTCGCCGGCCATCGCGACGACCCGCCCTTCCTTGCGCAGACGTTCGACCGCCTTGCCCTTGTCCTGCGGCAGGACGTCGGCCTCGACTTCAGCGATGCCGAGCTTGCGCGCCACGGCCTCCGCGGTTGAGCGATTGTCGCCGGTGAGCATCACGACCCGCACGCCCGCCGCTTGAAGCACACGAATCGCGTCGGCCGTCGTCGCCTTGACCGGATCGGCGACGGCGATCACGCCGCTTGGCCTGCCGTCGAAGCCAGCGAAGATCACAGTCGCGCCGCTATCGCGCAATTCGTCCGCCATGGTGTCGAGCGCGGCGACGTCAATTCCCGCCGCCTGCATCATGGCGCGGTTGCCGAGCGCGACCTTGCCCCCGTCAACGGTTCCAGTCACTCCCTTGCCCGAGACGCTCTCGAAGCGCTCGACCTTCCCGAGCATGAGATTGCGATCGGCCGCGGCGCGCACAATCGCCGCTGCAAGCGGATGTTCGCTCGAACGCTCGAGACTGGCCGCGAGGCGCAGGAGCTCGTCCTCGCCGGCGCCGATCGCCTTCACCGCCACAACCCTGGGCTTGCCCTCGGTCAGCGTGCCGGTCTTGTCGACGATGAGCGTGTCGACCTTTTCGAGCCGCTCGAGCGCTTCGGCGTTCTTGATCAAGACGCCGGCCTGAGCGCCCCGCCCGACCCCGACCATGATCGACATCGGCGTCGCCAGGCCCAACGCGCACGGGCAGGCGATGATCAGCACCGACACCGCCGCCACCAGTCCGTACGCCATGCGCGGCGCCGGGCCGAAGGTCGCCCAGGCGACAAAGGCGGCGACGGCGACAGCGATGACGAGGGGCACGAACCAGCCCGAGACCCGATCCGCGAGACGCTGAATCGGGGCGCGGCTGCGCTGGGCCTGAGCCACCATCTGCACGATCTGCGCCAGCACCGTGTCGCGGCCAATCCTTTCGGCGCGCATCACAAAGGCGCCGTTCTCATTGATCGTTCCGCCGATCGCGCGATCGCCGGCGGCCTTCTCGACCGGCATCGATTCTCCAGTCAGCATCGACTCGTCGACCGCGCTTCGCCCCTCGGTCACTTCGCCGTCAACTGGGACCTTCTCGCCCGGCCGGATGCGGAGCCGATCGCCGATCTTGACCTTATCGAGGGCGACCTCCTCGTCCGCGCCGTCCGCCCGGACGAGCCGCGCGGTCTTCGGCGCAAGATCGAGGAGCGCGCGGATCGCGCCGCCAGTCTGTTCCCGCGCCCTGAGCTCGAGCACCTGTCCGAGCAGGACGAGGGTCGTGATGACCGCCGCCGCTTCGAAATAGACGGCGACGGCGTCGTGGTCGCCGCGGAACGCCTGCGGAAACAGGCCGGGCGCGACCGTCGCAACCACGCTATAGGCCCACGCCACGCCCACCCCCATGGCGATCAGCGTGAACATGTTGAGGTTGCGGCTCCTGAGCGACGCCATGCCGCGTTTGAAGAACGGCCATCCCGCCCAGAGCGCGACCGGCGTCGCGAGCACGAGCTGAACCCAGTTGGACAGCGCCTCGGGCACGAATCGATGGGCGCCGGCGAGATGGCCGCCCATTTCGAGCGCGAACACGGGAATGGAGAGCGCCAGCGCGACCCAGAAGCGCCGGGTCATGTCGATGAGTTCAGCGCTCGGGCCGGCCGATTCCGCGGGCATTTCAGGCTCGAGCGCCATGCCGCAGATGGGACAGCTTCCCGGATGGCGCTGGCGAATCTCAGGATGCATCGGACAGGTGTAGATCGCGACCGCGGGCGCGGGCTCGGCCGGGGCGGCCCTCAAATGGCCGTGCGCGCCGTGATCGCAGCCCGCGTGCGCCGGCGCCCGAGCGAGAAACCGCTCAGGCTCGGCGACGAACTTTTCGCGGCAGCCCGCGGAGCAGAAATGATAGGCCGCACCCGCATGCACGGCCTTGTGCCTGGCGGTCGCCGGATCGACCGTCATGCCGCAGACAGGGTCCTTGACCGGCGGCGTCTTGGCGGAAGCCGAACTCATCGCGATAGGGTCCTTGTGGCTCATGGAGAGGAGGCGTAAACCTTCCTACCATGGGAAGGTCAAGCGGATTCTTTGTATGAACATCGGCGCAGCGGCGGCGGCGAGCGGGGTCGCCGCCAAGATGATCCGCCATTACGAGGCGATCGGCCTGTTGCGTCCCGCTCCCCGACGCGACAACGCCTATCGCGACTATGGGTCGCGCGACGTCCACGAGCTCCGGTTCATCGGCCGCGCGCGCCGGCTCGGCTTTTCAATTGCGGAAATCGGCGAGCTCCTGGCTCTGTGGCGCGATCGCGGCCGCCCGAGCCGGGAGGTCAAGCGCATCGCCGACGCCCATATCGGCGGCCTTGAGGCGCGGATCGCCGAAATGCAGGCGATGGCGGCCACGCTTCGGGACCTGGCCGCCGCCTGCCATGGCGACGATCGCCCGGACTGCCCGATCCTCGACGATCTCGCGCTGGGAGGCCACGAGTGAGCCACGCCCGACGCTTGCGCGCGTCCCGGCGCTGGTCCATGAGGCGGAAATGAACGTCGCTACGCCCCCAGCCCGACCCGACTGGCTCGACCTGATCCGCCCGACGATGCGCGACGTCGCGACCAGCGGCATCGTCGAAGTGTTCGACTACGGCCGCGGCCGGCAGGGACTCATTCCGCTCTGGGTCGGAGAGGGCGACCTGCCGACGCCGCCGTTCATCGCGGAAGCGGCCAAGGCCTCGCTCGACCGCGGCGAGACCTTCTACACCGCCCAAGCCGGCGTGCCCGAACTGCGAGCGGCGATCGCCGCCTACATGACCCGGGTCTATGGCGCGGCGCCGGGCGGGCGCCCTTTCTCGCCCAAGAATTTCTTTGTCACCATCGGCGGCATGCAGGCGATCGAGATCGCCACCCGGCTGATCGTCGGCCCGGGCGAGGAGGCGCTGGTTCCCACACCCGCCTGGCCCAATTTCGTCGGCGCGCTGGAGATATCCGGCGCGCGCGCCGTGCCGGTCCGCCTCGACAAGGGGACGCGCTGGAGCCTCGATCCCGCCAAACTCGAAAAGGCGGTGACGCCCTTAACCCGCCTCATCTTTCTCAACACCCCCGCCAACCCGACCGGCTTCATCGCCACGCGGGAGGAGATCGCTGAGACGCTGGCCATCGCGCGCCGGCATGGGCTCTGGATCGTCGCCGACGAGATTTACGGACGGATCACTTACGACGGCGTCCGCGCGCCCTCGTTCCACGACGTGATGGCGCCCGACGACAAGATCCTGTTCGTTCAGACGCTGTCGAAGAACTGGGCGATGACCGGCTTCCGCATCGGCTGGCTCGAGGCGCCCCGCGAGCTTGGGCCGGTGATCGAGAACCTGGTCCAGTACACGAGCTCGGGCGTGCCGGTGTTCAACCAGCGCGCGGCGACCGCGGCGCTCGAACAGGGAGAAGCCTTTCTTGCCGGGCAGATTGAGCGCTGGCGGCGCTCGCGCGACATCCTGTGCGAAGGGCTGGCAAGGACCGGGCGCGTGCGCTTCTTCGAGCCGGAGGCGGCGTTCTATCTCTTCTGCTCGATCGACGGCTATCCCGATTCGCGCGCGCTCGCCTTCCGCCTCATCGACGAAGCCGGCGTCGGCGCCGCGCCGGGAGGCGCCTTCGGCCCCGGCGGCGAAGGCCATCTCAGGCTCTGCTTCGCGCGCGATCCTGAGCAGATCGCCGAAGCGGCCCATCGCATGGCGCGGTGGCTGAAGGAGTGAACCGGCAGCCTGAACGGCTCCGTAAATACGATGCTGTCATGGCGAACGCGCCTCTGGCGTTGCAGCAAACTTGTCGTTAAATGCTAAGCGCTACTGTCCGGAGATGTTCATGCCCGCTCGCCCGCGTCGAAGCGTCCTCTACATGCCCGGCTCCAACGCCAAGGCTTTGGCCAAGGCGAAGACTTTGCCCGCCGACGCGCTGATCCTCGATCTCGAGGATTCGGTCGCCCCCGACGAGAAAATCGCCGCGCGCGGCGAGGTCGCGAGCGCCGTGCGCGCCGGCGGCTTCGGCGGCCGGGAGGTCGTCATCCGGGTCAATGGGCCGCACACCCCCTGGGGAGAGGCGGACCTTGCCGCCGCTTCGGCCGCCGGTCCGGACGCCATTCTCCTGCCCAAGGTCGATGGGCCGGGCGCGATCATGGCCGCCGCCCGGAGCTTGCGCGAAGCCGGCGCGCCGGACCGGACCCGCCTCTGGGCGATGATGGAGACGCCGAACGCCATTCTGAATGCGGGTTCGATCGCCGCCGTCGCCGCCGACTCGACCTCCCGCCTTCAGGTCATGGTCATGGGCCTCAACGACCTCGCCAAGGAGACGCGGGCGAGGCTCACACCGGGCCGTCCGGCCATGATTGCATGGCTCGCGGCCTGCGTGGTCGCCGCGCGCGCCCACGGCGTCGACATCATCGACGGCGTCTTCAACGACATCGCGGATCTCGACGGTTTCCGCGACGAATGTTTGCAGGGGCGCGACATGGGCCTCGACGGCAAGACGCTGATCCACCCCAGCCAGATCGACATCTGCAACGAAGCCTTCGCTCCCACGTCCGCCGAGGTCGAAAGCGCCGCCGCGATCATCGCGGCGTTCGCGCTGCCGGAGAACGCCGGCAAGGGCGCGATCCAGCTCAACGGCCGGATGGTCGAGCTCCTGCACGCCGACATGGCGCGCCGGACGCTCGCCATCGCCGACGCGATCGCCGGGCGGACCGAGGCGGCGGCTTAGTCTCGTAGAATCGAGACCCGGTGGCTTCTTGCGGCGCCGGCCGCTTTGGGCGGGATGCAGTCGTTCCTTTCTCGCCTCGTCACGCGCTTGGCTATTTTGCGCCGGATCGTCACCGAAACACCGCATCCAGTGTCTGAAGGTCTTGCGACGTGAGCGTCAGGGAAAGCGCCTCAGCGTTCTCTCTGACATGCGCGGGAGCTCCGGATTCGGGAATTGCGATGACGGCGCCGCCGCGGACGACCCAGGCGAGCGCGACCGCGGCGGCCGAGGCGCCATGCGCGGCGCCGATCTTTTCCAGCGTGCGGTTGCGGATGACGAGATTATTGTCGCCGCCGAGCGGAGAATAGGCCATCACCGGCAAATCGTGCTGCTGGCTCCATGGGAGAAGATCACGCTCAATGGCGCGGTGATTGAGACTGTATGGGACCTGATTGGTCGTGCAGCGATCGCCGTTCGGGATCCGGAAGAGAGCGTCCATTTGGCTCGTGTTGAAGTTGGACACGCCCCAGGCCCGGATTTTCCCCGCCGCGCGCAGCTGTTCGAAACCCGCCACAACGCCGGAGAACTGGGAGGTGGGGACGGGCGAGTGCAGCAGATAGAGATCGAGGTAGTCGGTATGCAGACGGCGAAGACTGGCCTCGCAAGCGCGCGCCATGCCGTCTCCCGGGGCTTCATAGGCCTCCACCTTGGAGACCAGGAATACGCGGCTGCGCTCACCGGCGATCGCGCGGCCGATCAATTCCTCCGAGCGGCCGCCGCCATAATTCCCCGACGTATCGATCAGGGTCATGCCGAGAGAAATGCCGGTGCGCAGCGCCTCTTCTTCAAGAGCCGCCGGATGTCTCCCCTGACCGAGATGCCACGTGCCTTGACCGATCGCCGGGACGACGGCGCCGTTCCGCAACCTGACGGT
>DATGHB010000214.1:0-2870 GCA_035308265.1 Roseiarcus sp. | reverse complement strand
TCGCCCGCGGCGTCCCGCATTTCTGCGTCTCGATCGCCTGCGTCGCCTCGGGCCGGGTCGAGGTTGGCGTCATTTACGATCCGATGCGCGACGAATTGTTCGCCGCGCGGCTCGGCGGCGGTGCCCGGCTCAACGGCGCTTCGATTCAGGCATCCGGCCAAACCTCGCTCGCCAGTTCCGCGGTCGAGGTCGGCTGGAACCGGCGCGCGGGCGCCGACCAATATGCCGAGCTTCTGCGGCGGGTCGCTTCCACCGGCGCTTCGCCCACTCTGACCGGATCGGGCGCGCTGGCGCTCGCCTATGTCGCCGCCGGGCGGGTCGACGGCTTCGTCGAGCATCACATCCATGCGTGGGATTGTCTGGCGGGAATCGCGCTGGTCAGCGAGGCAGGCGGCTATGCGAGCGACTTTCTCAGCGGCGAGGGTCTCGCCGGGGGCGCGCCGCTCATCGCCTGCGCTCCAGGGATCAGGCGCGCGCTGATCGCCGCCGCGGCATTTGAGGGAGTGCGCCCATGACCGAGATCACGCTGACCCATGGAGACGCGCGCGCGACGATCGCGCTTCGCGGCGCCGAGGCGAGAGAATGGCGGATCGGCGGGCGCGACCTCTTGTGGCCGGGCGATCCGGCGATCTGGCCCGACATCTCTCCGATCCTCTATCCGGTCGTCGGCTGGACCCGGAACGGCGAGGAGCGGGTCGACGGACGTGTGTTCAAGCTCGGCCTGCACGGCTTCGCCCGGTTCGAGACCTTCGCCGTCGAAACGGCAAAGCCCGACTTCGCCCGGCTTACGCTTACCGACAACGCGGACACGCGGGCGATCTACCCGTTCGCCTTTCAGCTGGCCCTCGAATATCGGCTTGAGCCCGACGCGCTCGCAATCGCCATCGAAGTCGCCAATCCCGGCGAGAGCCCCGCGCCTTACGCCTGCGGGCTGCACCCGGGTTTCCGCTGGCCGCTTGGGGAGGCCGGACGCGCCGGCGCCCTCGTCAGGTTCGAAAAGCTGGAGCGGCCCGAGGTTCCCTGCCTTGCGCCGGGCGGACTCGTCCGCAAGGAGACGCGCCCGATCCCGCTCTGCGGCCGCAATCTCCCGCTCACTGATGCGCTGTTCGCCCATGATGCGCTCTGCTTTCTCGATTGCGAGAGCCGGTCGCTCGCCTTCATCGACGCCTCGGGGGCGTCGATCGCCATGGAATATGAGGGCTTTCAACACGCTGCTTTGTGGACGCGACCCCACGCGCCGTTCATCTGCCTCGAGGCGTGGACCGGCTACAGCGATCCGGACGGCTTTGACGGCGATCTTTTCGACAAGCCCGGCATGCGGGCGCTCGAGCCAGGAGAGAGCGCGCGCCATCAAGCGCGATTCGTCTTCCGGCCCGATCACCTGAAGGTCTGAAGCTGAGGACGTTCCATGACTGACGCCTCAGCCATCGTGCTCGACGGCGTTGCGATCGCCGAGGAAGTGCTTGCCCGGGTCGCCGGGGAAGCGCAGGAGCTGATCGCGCGTGGGCTGACGCCGGGACTCGCGGTCGTTCTGGTTGGCGACGATCCGGCAAGCCGGAGTTATGTCGCTGGCAAGGGCAGGGCGGCAAAGGCGTGCGGCTTCCATTCGCTCCAGCACGACCTCGCCGCCGAAACGACCGAGGAAGACTTGCTGGCGCTCGTCGAGGCGCTCAACGCCGATCGGGCGGTGCATGGAATTCTCGTGCAATTGCCGCTGCCCCAGCACATCGAGCAGGCGAGGGTGCTGGAGGCGATCGCGCCGATGAAGGACGTCGACGGCTTTCATCCGATCAATGTCGGCCTGCTCTCGATTGGCGATGCGCGGCGCGCCCTCATCCCCTGCACGCCCGCGGGCGCGATGATCCTCATCGACAGGGCCTGCGAGCGGCTCGGCCGGAGCCTTTCGGGCATGGAGGCGGTGGTCATGGGCCGCTCGAACATCGTCGGCAAGCCGATGGCCCAGCTCCTGCTCGCTCGCCACTGCACGGTGACCATCGCCCATTCGCGCACCCGCGACCTGCCCTCGGTCGCGCGCCGGGCCGACATCCTGGTCGCGGCCGTCGGGAGCCCGGAGATGGTGCGGGGGAACTGGATCAAGCCCGGCGCGATCGTGATCGACGTTGGGATCAACCGTGTGCCCGCTGACGGCCGCGACGCGTCAGGCAAGCCCAGGACGCGTCTCGTCGGCGACGTCGCCTTTGCGGAGGCCGCCACGGTCGCCGGCGCGATCACGCCGGTCCCGGGCGGCGTCGGGCGGATGACCATCGCCATGCTGATGGCGAATACGGTTCTGGCGGCGAAAAGGTCGGCGAGGCGCTAAGCCATCGAAAGACCCATCATCGGCCACGATGTATCGTGTCGATCGCATGAAGGCCTAAACCCGGAGGACAACGCCAAACAAAGACACCTTGCCTGAAAGCGGCGCGGGATTGGTGAACTCCGCCTGGACCCCGTCGAGGCGGTAGCCGGATGTCCCCATGCCAATTTTCGATGCGAATTGTCTTGTGAAAATCAGAATCTACGATTACATTGTTGCTATTCACCGGACTGAGCCGCGCCTCGGGCGCCTCTCGACAGGGGAGGCCGATCAAAGTGTCGTGATGAAAACCCAAAAGCCTCGGCTCCCGCCGCATCGGCGCCACCTTGGCGTGCGAAAACCATTGCTGTTGGGCCCATGCTGTGTCATGAGCGCGGCGTCCCCAACAATCAGTCGCCTTGGAACGCGATTCTCTCTCTCTCTGCAGGAATGCAATGTCTTTCACGAACGGCAACAGCTTTGCTGACCGCCAGGCCGCCGCCGCCAAGGCGCGCAAGGAGATGGCGGAGAAATTCCTCGTCAATTCGAAATATGATCCGGCGGACCCGGCGGT
>DATGHB010000213.1:0-6479 GCA_035308265.1 Roseiarcus sp. | reverse complement strand
GCCGCAACCGAGCGCGGCGAGTCCTGATGCTTCAGCGCGTCGAACGTCGCCCGAACCATGTTGTAGGGGTTCGACGAGCCGATCGACTTCGCCACCACGTCCTGGATGCCGAGCGTCTCGAACACCGCGCGCATCGGACCGCCGGCGATGATCCCGGTTCCGGCCGGTGCCGCGCGCAAGTAAACGCGCCCCGCGCCGTGACGGCCCGCGATATCGTGATGCAGCGTGCGGCCTTCGCGCAACGCCACGCGAGTCAAATTGCGTTTCGCAGCGTCGGTCGCCTTTCGGATCGCTTCGGGAACCTCGCGCGCCTTGCCGTGGCCGAAGCCGACCCGCCCCTTCTGATCGCCGACGACGACAAGCGCGGCGAAACCGAAGCGCCGGCCACCCTTCACCACCTTCGCCACGCGATTGATATGCACGAGGCGATCGACGAATTCGCTGTCGCGCTCCTCGTGTTTACGATCGCGGCCGCGGCCGCCTTCTCCTTCACGCGCCATTTCCGTTCATCCATCAGTCAATCATGAGCGGCGCGCGCCGGCGCCGTCCGGTTCCGTTGCATACGCTCAAAAGTCCAGGCCGCCCTCACGGGCGCCCTCGGCGAGCGCCTTGACACGCCCGTGATACATGTAGCCGCCGCGATCGAACACCACCTTGTCGACGCCCGCTTTCTTCGCCCGCTCCGCGAGCTCCTTGCCGACGCGCCGCGCGGCCTCGACATTGGCGCCGGTCTTCATCGATTCGCGCATCGTCTTTTCGAGCGAGGACGCGGCGGCGATCGTGCGGCCGCGCTCGTCGTCAATGACCTGGGCGTAGATCTGCTCCGAGGAGCGGAAAACGCTGAGCCGCGGGCGGCCGCCCGAATGAGCGGCGACTGCGCGGCGGACGCGAGCCTTTCGTCGATCCGCGGAGGTGTTCGAGTGAGTCATGCCGCAGCCTCTTACTTCTTCTTGCCTTCCTTGCGGAAGACGAACTCGCCGACATATTTCACGCCCTTCCCCTTGTAGGGTTCGGGGCCCCGGAACGCCCGGATTTCCGCGGCAATCTGGCCTACTTGGCGCTTGTCGATGCCGGCGACGGTGATTTCCGTCGGCTTGGAGGTGGCGATCGTGACCCCGGCGGGAATGGGATACATGATATCGTGGCTGTAGCCGAGCGAGAGCTGCAAATTCTTGCCCGCCACCGCCGCCTTGTAGCCGACGCCGCTGATCTCAAGCTTCTTTTCGAAGCCGTTGGTGACGCCGCCGACCAAGTTTTGCACCTGGGCGCGAGCCGTGCCCCACATGGCGCGGGCGCGCTTGTCCTCGCCATGGGGCGTGACATGAACCGCGCCGCCCTCGATGGAAATCCCAACCTCCGCGGGCGCGGTGAATTTCAGTTCGCCCTTGGCGCCTTTGACGGCGATCGTCTGGCCCTCGAGCCTGGCGGTCACGCCGGACGGAATGACGATGGGCTTCTTGCCGATACGGGACATTGGCTCTAATCCGTTCGCTCGTAATTCCGCGCCGCCTAGAAGACGGTGCACAGGACCTCGCCGCCGACATTGTTCTCGCGAGCGGAATGGTCGGCCATCACACCCTTTGGCGTCGACACGATCGACACGCCAAGCCCGTTGGCGACCCGCGGCATGGCGTCGACCGTCACATACACCCGGCGGCCCGGCTTGGACACGCGCTCGATCTTGCGGATGACCGGCTGGTCGTCGAAATACTTCAGCTCGATCTCGAACTCGGAGCGGCCATTGCCATAATCCGTGGTCGAATAACCGCGGATATAGCCTTCCGCCTCGAGGACGTCGAGCACCTTCTTGCGCAAGGACGAGCCGGGCGTCGAGACCTTGCCCCGCTTGCGCATCTGCGCGTTGCGGATGCGGGTCAGCATGTCGCCGAGGGGATCGTTCACAGCCATGGGTCCGCCTCCTCACCAGCTCGACTTGACCAGGCCCGGGATCAGGCCCTGGTTGCCCAAGTCGCGCAGCGCGATGCGCGACATCTTCATCTTGCGGTAGTAGCCGCGCGGCCGCCCCGTCACCTCGCAGCGGTTGCGCACCCGAATGATCGCGCCGTTGCGCGGCAGCGCGGCAAGCCGGATCCGCGCCTCGAAGCGCTCCTCCATCGGACGCGCCTGGTCGTTGGCGACATCGAGCAGCCGCTTGCGGCGGGCGGCGAATTTCTTCGCCAGCCGCTGCTTGCGCAGGTTATTCTCGATCGCACTCTTCTTTGCCATCTCTAGGCTCCATTTTCCGCGTCTGAGCGCTGGTCGACGCTCACTGCCGGAAGGGGAAATTGAACGCCCGCAGCAGGGCCTGGGCTTCCGCATCGGTCCTGGCCGTCGTGCAGACCACAACGTCGAGGCCCAGCATGGCCTCGGCCTTGTCATAGTCGATCTCGGGAAAAATGATGTGCTCCTTGATGCCGAGCGCATAATTGCCCCGCCCGTCGAACGACTTCGGATCAAGGCCGCGGAAATCGCGCACGCGCGGCAGCGCGACCGTCACCAAACGATCGAGGAACTCGTACATCCGGGTGCGGCGCAAGGTCACCTTGGCGCCGATCGGCATGTTCTCGCGCACCTTGAAGGTCGAGATCGCCTTGCGGGCCCTGGTGACCACCGGCTTCTGCCCGGCGATCAAGGCTAGGTCCGCGGCGGCGGACGTGACTTTCTTGGTGTCGTTGACCGCTTCGCCGACCCCCATGTTGAGAACGATCTTGTCGAGCCGCGGCACTTCGAGCGGATTCTTGTACCCGAACTCCTTGGTGAGCTTGGGCACGATCTCGTCCCGATAGAGCTTCTTCAGCCGCGCGACATAATCCTTCGGCGCGGCCTTAACCGCGCCGGCCGCCGCGATCTCGGCGCCAGCGTCCTTGCGCGCCTGGGGCTTGCCCTTGGCGTCTTTCGCGCTTGCCGCCGTGGTCGCGTCCGGCTTGCCCTTGGCCGCGGGCTTATCGGTCTTGCCGGGCTTCCCACCTTTGTCCGCCTTGGCGCCCTTGTCCGCCTTGGCGCCTTTGTCGTCCTTCGTCTCAGCCATCGATGAGGTCTCCGGAACGCCTGGCGACGCGGACCTTCCGGCCGTCGTCGAGAATCTTGAAGCCGACGCGCGTCGGCTTGCCTGTCTTGGGATCGAGAATCGCAAGGTTGGACAGATGGATCGTCGATTCCTTGGTGATGATCCCACCCTCGGTCTGGGCGGTCTGCCGCGTATGGCGGCGCACCAGATTGACGCCTGCGACGATCGCGCGGCCTTCGGTCGGCATCACCTGGCGGACCTCGCCCCGCTTGCCCTTGTCACGGCCCGCGGTGACGACCACCCGGTCGCCCTTCCTGATCTTGGCGGCCATCACAGCACCTCCGGCGCGAGCGAGATGATCTTCACGTGATTCTTAGCCCTCAGTTCCCGCGGCACCGGCCCGAAGATGCGGGTGCCGACCGGTTCAGACTGGTTGTTGATCAAGACGGCGGCGTTGGAGTCGAACCGGATCACCGAGCCGTCGGCGCGGCGGATGTCCTTGGCGGTGCGCACGACCACCGCCTTCATCACGTCGCCCTTCTTGACGCGGCCGCGCGGGATCGCCTCCTTGACCGAAACGACGATGATGTCGCCGATCGAGGCGTAGCGGCGCTTCGATCCGCCCAGCACCTTGATGCACATCACGCGCCGCGCGCCGGAATTGTCGGCGACGTCGAGATTGGTCTGCATCTGTATCATGGCTTGAGCCGCCTCTTTCGATCACGCCTTCGGCGCCGTCTCGCCGACGACGATCCAGCGCTTGAGCTTCGAGATCGGACGCGTCTCCTCGATCGAGACGACATCGCCGACCTTCTGGGTCTTGTTCTCGACATGCGCATGGTAGTTCTTCGACCGGCGCACGGTCTTCTTGAGCAGCGGGTGCGTGAACCGGCGCTCGACCTTCACCACCAGCGTCTTCTCCTGCTTGTCGCTGACCACGACGCCCTGCAAAATTCTCTTTGGCATAGGTCTCAGTCCTTGGCTTTGGCCTTGGCGGCGGCGCGCCTCTGCGCGGCGACGCTCAGAACGCGAGCGATGTCGCGCCGAACGACCCGCACGCGCGCGGTGTCCTGCAACTGCCCGCTCGCCTTCTGGAATCGCAGGTTGAACTGCTCCTTCTTGAGCTTGAGCGCCTCGTCGTTGAGCTGATCGTCGGTCATGACGCGCAGGTCGGAAAGACGGCTGGTCGATTTCATCGGTTCAAGCGCCCCTATTCCGCGATGCGCTGTACGAAGCGCGTCTTGATCGGCAATTTCGCCGCGGCGAGGCTAAACGCCTCGCGCGCCAGGGTCTCCGGCACGCCGTCGATTTCGAACATGATCCGCCCGGGCGCGATGCGCACAATCCACCATTCGGGCGCGCCCTTGCCCTTGCCCATGCGCACTTCGATCGGCTTCTTCGACACCGGCACATCGGGAAAGACCCGGATCCAAACCCGGCCGGCGCGCTTCATGTGCCGGGTCAGCGCCCGCCGCGCAGCCTCGATCTGACGCGCGGTGACCCGCTCCGGCTCCATCGCCTTCAAGCCGAACTCGCCGAAATTGAGCGCGAATCCGCCCTTCGCATTGCCGTGAATGCGGCCTTTGAAGGCTTTGCGGAACTTGGATCTCTTGGGCTGCATCATGATCGTGGACTTTCGCCAGTGCGCTCGTCAGACCGCTTCGCGCGCGTGCTCGCGCTCGCGCGGCTCGCGGCGCGGACGATGGGTTGAGGAATGGTCGGCCTCCGCCTGGCGCTTGTCCTGGGCCATCGGATCGTGCTCGAGGATCTCGCCCTTGAAGATCCAGACCTTGATGCCGCAAGTGCCATAGGCGGTATGGGCGGTGGCGACCCCATAATCGACGTCGGCGCGCAGGGTGTGCAGGGGCACGCGGCCCTCGCGGTACCATTCCTGGCGCGCGATTTCGGCGCCCCCCAGCCGGCCCGAGCAATTGATGCGGATGCCCTCGGCGCCGAGACGCATCGCCGACTGCACCGCGCGCTTCATCGCCCGCCGGAACGCCACCCGGCGCTCGAGCTGCTGAGCGATGGATTCGGCGACCAGCGTCGCGTCGATTTCCGGCTTGCGGACCTCGACGATGTTGATCGCCACTTCCGAGGTCGTCAGCTTGGCGACCTGCTTGCGCAGCTTTTCGATGTCGGCGCCCTTCTTGCCGATCACCACGCCCGGGCGCGCGGAGTGAATGTTGACGCGCGCCTTCTTGTGCGGGCGCTCGATGACGATCTTGGAAATCGCCGCCTGCTTGAGGCCCTTCATCAGCGTCTCGCGGATCTTCATATCCTCGTGCAGGAGCTTGCCGTATTCGCCCTTGCTGGAGAACCAGCGCGAATCCCAGGTGCGGTTGACGCCGAGGCGCAGCCCGATCGGATTGATCTTCTGTCCCATCGTTCGGTCTCTTCTCAAGCTGCCTTGGCGTCGGCGGCGACTTCCCGCACGACGATGGTGATGTTGGCGAACGGCTTCTCGATCCGCCCCGACCGGCCGCGGGCGCGGGCGGCGAAGCGCTTCATGACCATGTCCTTGCCGACCCAGGCCTGGGCGACGATCAGGTCGTCGACGTCGAGATCATGGTTGTTCTCGGCGTTGGCGATCGCCGATTCGAGCGTCTTCTTGACCTCGACCGAAATCCTCTTCCGGGAGAACTCGAGATCGGCGAGCGCGGTCGCGACCTTCTTGCCGCGAATGAGCTGAGCGAGAAGGTTGAGCTTCTGAGGGCTCACCCGCAGCATGCGGGTCGTGGCCTTCGCTTCGTTCTCCGCCTGACGGCGCGGGTTGGATGGCTTGGACATCGGAGGTTAAGCCCTCTTGGCCTTCTTGTCGGCGGAATGGCCGTGAAAGGTGCGGGTCGGGGCGAACTCGCCGAACTTGTGGCCGATCATCTCCTCCGACACCAAGACCGGAATGTGCTTGTGGCCGTTGTAGACGCCGAAGGTGAGGCCCACGAACTGCGGCAGAATCGTCGAGCGCCGGCTCCAGATCTTGATGATGTCGGAACGGCCCGACCCGCGGGCGACGTCGGCCTTCTTGAGCATGTAACCGTCGACGAACGGACCCTTCCAGATCGATCGCGTCATGGCTCAGCCTCTCTTCTTGCGCACATGGCGCGATGCGACGATGAATTTGTCGGTCGCCTTGTTCGACCGGGTCTTCTTGCCCTTGGTCGGCTTGCCCCATGGGCTCACTGGATGGCGTCCGCCCGAAGATTTACCCTCGCCGCCGCCATGCGGATGGTCGACCGGATTCATGACGACGCCGCGATTGTGCGGCCGGCGCCCGAGCCAGCGGGTGCGCCCAGCCTTGCCGATCGACGCATTCATGTGATCGGGATTGGAGACCGCGCCGATCGAGGCGAAGCATTGGCCATGAATGAGCCGCTGCTCGCCGGAATTGAGGCGCAGCGAGACGTAGCCCTGGTCGCGGCCGACGATCTGCGCATAGGTTCCAGCCGAGCGGGCGATCGCGCCGCCCCTG
>DATGHB010000212.1:0-6311 GCA_035308265.1 Roseiarcus sp. | reverse complement strand
AATTATTAGGCCGAAGTTTGAAAGTGGGGTCCGCCGATGACAAGACATGACGCAATCGCAACTCTCAAGGGCCAAGCCGAAGCCGTGAAGGCGCTTGGCGCCACGGGACTCTACCTGTTTGGGTCAACCGCGCGCGACGATGCGGGTTTGGAAAGCGACCTCGACCTTTTCATTGACTACGATCGCGGCAGCCGCTTCTCCCTCGTCGAGCTTGTCGGCATCAAGCAGCTTCTAGAACGCCGGCTTGGCGTCCAGGTCGATTTGACTACCCGCGACAGCCTTGACCCGCTGCTTCGGAGCCGGATCGAGGCTTCGGCCGAGCGCGTCTTTTGACGGAACGGCTCGTCCGTCCGGCGCTTCGCGCCATCCTCGAGGCGATCGAAGGCATCGAGAACGCCACGCGCGGCAAGACCTTCGAGGACTATAACCGCGACTGGCTTCTCCGGCATGGGCTTCAGCGGGGCGTCGAGATCGTGTCGGAGGCGGCTCGCCGGATTCCGCAGGAACTCCAAGCCGGTCATCCGCTCATTCCCTGGACGCAGATCATGGGGATTGGCGACGTCCTGCGCCACGAATACATCGCATCTCCGGCCCTCTGATTTGGAACGTCGTACAGGAGCATCTTACTCCCCTGAAATCCGCAGTTCCGGCGATAGAGGGGGAATTGATGACGGCTCGTCTTTGACGGCGTGCTTCGTTCGCCCGCGGAGCTCGGCCTCCCGCGTCCTTGAAGGCTCCAGGGAACACCGCAGCCATCGCAATGGTTTAATATGGGCTGGCGAGAATTATATGAGTTAGCGGGAATTCCGATTCCGCTTCGCGGCTTTTCGGAGCGCGCGTCGGGCGTGAATCCGCAGGCGTCGCGAGAGCCCGTCTTAAGAAGGCGTTCTTGACCATGACCAGCGCGCGCACGTTTTCTCTCCTCGCCGCGGCGACGGTCCTCAGCGGCTGGGTGGCCGGCGCGGCGCTCGAACGCTCGGCGGTCCTGATGCGCGTCTGGCTGACCTTGGGACCGGAAGCGTGGGCCCGCTTCGGCCAGGGCGCGGCGTCCGCAACCGCCCTCACCCTGGACGCCGCGGTCGGCGTCGCAGCGACGGTCCTGATCATCGCCGCCGCGGCGAGCGCCGCCTTCGACCGCGACAGCGATCGGGCGACGCCGGGTTCCCTGGTCATAGCCGCTGTTTTCTCGGTGCTTGGACTGTTGTTAACCGCCAAGGCGATGAACCTCGTGCAATTGCTCGCGGCGTCGCCGCCCGCGGCGGATTTGCAGCCGATATTCGCCGGCTATTTGATTTGGGGCGTCGATTTTCGCGCCGCGGCCGCAGCCGTGGCGTTCGTCGCCGTTGTCTGGGCGCTCTTCGGCTTCAGCGTCGCCGCCGCGCCGGAGAAGCCGAGGGCGGAGGCGCCAGCGGAGTGAAAGGCCCGGTTAACCGCCTCGGGCCGCGGCGCGGCGCGTCATAGAGCGCGGCGGCGCAGTCAAACGTCAGCGACCGATCGGCTTTGCGGCGAGCGCTCATCGGGACCGCCGCTGCGACAGATGGCGCTCGAGCCGGCGCCGCGCGATCAGCTCGCCCTTGTAGCCGAGCCAGGCGCCGGCGAGCGCGGCCGCGATCAGGACCCAGGGGTTCGACCAATAGATCGCGCACAATCCAGCCAGGATCGCGGCGCCGGCCAGCGCCGCCCAGGTGGTGAATTCGGACGAGCCCGTCATTGTCTTCCCAACCGCCCCGGACTGGGCTTGGCGCGCCGCCGCCAGCCGGTCAACTCGAGGATCGCGCCGGCGCCGGTCCGGGCGAATGTTCGACATGAAGCAAGCTTCGCCATACAACCGACTATCGGCTGATTGACCAACTCAGCCAGGACCGGACAAAAGGCAAGACCGGACAAAAGGGAGGAGAAGGGATGATTGGACCGAAGTTTCTTGCCGCGGGCGCGCTGGCCGCGGCTCTGGGCCTGAACGCCGGCGTGGCGTTGGCGGCCGATACGGTCAACATTCCTTGCGTATGCGAGCTGTCGGGCGCGGGCGCGGTGGCGGGCACGAATTTCCACGACGGCGCGCATATGGCCGTCGACGAGATCAATGCTGGGGGCGGCATTCTCGGCAAGAAGATCGAGATGACCGACATGGACACCCAGACCGACCCGATGACCTCGCGCGCCCTGATCCAGAAGGCGATCGACTCGGGCGCCTATGCGATCATGGGAACGATCTATTCAGGCTCCACGATCGTGAACATGATGGTGGCGGAGAAGGCCGGCGTGCCGCAGTTCACCGGGGCGGAGGCGCCGAACATCACCGAGAAGCACAACCCCTTCATCTTCCGCACCTCGTCGGGCGCCGAGAAGGGGGTGCCTGCGTTGACGTCCTATTTCAAGGACCACCTCAAGGTCGGGAAGATCGCCATATCCTGGGTCAACAACGACTTCGGCAAGGGCGGCCATGACGTCTTCCTCGCCCAGATGAAGAAGGCCGGGATTGAGGTCGCAGCCGACGTGCCCAGCGAACAGGGGCAGGCGGACTTCTCCGCCGACGTCTCGAAGATCAAACAGTCCGGCGCGCAGGCGGTCTTCGTCTATCTGAACGAGGAGGAGGGCGCGCGCTTCCTGAAGGAGGCCAGGAAGCAGGGGCTGACGGCGCCGCTCGTCGGCGAGGTCACTCTGACCGGGCAGAAGGTGATCGATCTCGCCGGCGGCGCGGCCGAAGGGGCCATCGCCCATGTCGGTCTGGCGACTTCGGCGCCCGTTCCGTCGATCGAGGATTTCGTGACGAAATTCAAGAAACGCTATGGCCGCGACACCGACCACAACGGGATCAAGGGCTATATCGGCGTCTACGCGATCAAATACGCCACCGAGCTCAACGGCAAGTTCGACCGCAAGGCGCTTGCCGACAAGCTCCATGGCCTGACGCTGGATGCGGCGAAATATCCGAACATGCTGTTGACCACCTCATGGGACGCCAACGGCGAACTGAGCCGCGAGAGCTTCATCACCGAAGTGAAGGACGGCAAGCAGGTCGTGACCGGCACGGTCCCGGCGAATTGAGGAGAGGGCGGCCTTGAGGGCCGCCGCCCCGATCGCCTCCATGGCCCAGTTCCTGCAAGTCCTGCTGTCGGGTTTGTCGACCGGAGCGATCTATGCGCTGGCCGCGATCGGATTCACGCTGGTCTGGCAGGCGGCGCGGACGGTGAACTTTGCCCAGGGCGAGTTCGTCATGCTGCCTGCCTTCTTCGTGCTGATCGGCGTCCACTGGCTCCATATGCCGCGCTGGCTGGCCTTGGTCTTCGGGCTGATCGTGGCGGTGGTTGTGCTGGGGCTCCTGTTCAAGAAAGTGGTCGTCGAGCCGATGCTGCCGAACGGCGGCCTGCCCCTGATCATCGCGACGATGGCGCTGTCGATCCTTTTGAAGGAAGGCGCGAAGCAGTTCTACGGCGCCGAGGCGCAGCCCTTCCCGAGCCTGTTCCCGCAGACGACGCTGCATGTCGGCGGGGCGGTCGTTTCGGTCCAGGACTTGATGAACCTTATCGTTTCCCTCGCCGTTGTCGTCGGACTGACGCTGTTTCTCAACCGCACCCGGACCGGAAGGCGCATGCAGGCGACCGCGCAAAACCCGAGGGTTGCGGAAATCCTCGGAGTGAACACCAGGCGGATGGTTCTCTATGCTTTCCTCGTGAACGCAGCGCTGGCGGCGCTGGCGTCGTTCCTGATCTCGCCGATCTATCTCGCCAAATTCTCCAACGGCGAGACCCTCGGGCTCGTCGCCTTCATCGCGGCGATCGTCGGCGGCTTCAACCAGATCCGCGGCGCGCTCGCGGGCGGGCTTTTGATCGGCGTGCTGGACAACCTCACGGCCACCTACGTGACCACCGAATACCGCGCGGCGCTGCCGCTGGTGTTGCTGATCGCCATCATCCTGTGGCGGCCGCAGGGCCTTCTTGGCGTCGACGAGGGGAGGAAGGTCTGAGGACGCGCCGGCTGACGCCGATTCTGCTGCTCCTCGGGGTCGCCGCGCTGATCGCAGCCCCGCTGGGGCGGACGGACTACGTCATCTACGTTCTCTCGTCCTGGCTCACTTTTTCCATCGCCGCGATGGGGCTGAACCTGACGCTCGGCTACGCCGGACAGATTTCGCTGGCGCAGGCGTCCTTCATGGGGATCGGCGCCTATACGACGGCGCTGATGACGCTCGTCGGCGTTCCGTGGCTCATCGCCGCGCCGGCCGGTGTAGCCCTCTGCTTCGTCGTGGGGCTCGCGCTCGGCTTTCCGGCCTTGCGGGTGCAAGGGCATTTCCTGGCCTTCGTAACGCTCGCGTTCAACACCCTCTTCTTCCTCGTCGCCAGGAACGAGGAGTGGCTGACCGGCGGCTCGTACGGGCTGTCGAACCTGCCGCGTCCCGCTTTCTGGGCTTTCGACACCGCGAGGAACCTGCCCTTCTACTATTTCACCCTCATTGTTTTCCTGGCTTCGGCGGCGCTGATGTGGGGCGTCGTGCGTTCGCCGTGGGGCCGGGCGTTCAGGGGCCTGCGCGAGAACCCGGTCCGCGCCGAGAGCCTCGGCGTCGACACGCGCCGGATCACCCTTCTGGCCTTCGCGATCGGATCGGCCTACGGCGGCCTCGCCGGGGCGCTGATCTCGCCGCTGGTGCAATATATCGAGCCGTCGTCCTTCGCGTTCTCCCAGTCGCTCAGAGTGCTCCTGATGGTGGTGGTCGGCGGCGCGGGCCTCTTCCTCGGTCCGATTCTCGGCGCCGCGGTGGTGATCCTGCTGCCGGAGTTTCTGCGCTTCACCGAAGGCTACTACCTGATGATCTACGCCGCCGCGGTGATCGCGCTCATGGTCTATTGCCCGACCGGCCTGATTGGCGTCGGGCGGCGGCTCAGCGACCGGTTCTCCCCGAAACGCGAAGTGCGCGCGGACATGAAGCTCGGCGCCCGCTCATGAGCGCGCCCGTCCTTTCGGTGCGCGACATTGCCAAGATGTTTGGCGCGATCCGCGCGGTGGACGGTGTCAGCCTCGACGTCAGCGCCGGAGAGATCCTCGGCCTGATCGGGCCGAACGGCTCGGGGAAGTCGACCCTCTTCAACTGCATCCTCGGCCAGCTCAAGCCGGATCGCGGGACTGTCGAAGTGAACGGGAAGTCGGTTTCCGGTCGCCGGGCCTGCGACTTGAACAAGCTCGGCGTCGGCCGGACGTTCCAGCAGCTCTCGGTGTTTCCCCAGATGTCGGTGCTCGACAACATCATTCTCGCCGGGCAGGAGCACCGCGGCGGCCTCCTGTCGCGGCTCATCGGCCCTCCGGACGCCGGGCTGACGGGGGAAGCCGACCGGCTGATCGAATTTTTTCATCTCACCCACCTGCGCGACGAGATGGCGGGCTCGCTCTCCTTCGGGCAGCAGAAACTGGTCGACGCGGCGATGGCCTTCATGGCGGGGCCAAGCCTCGTTCTTCTCGACGAACCGGCCGGCGGGGTGAACCCGACCATGCTTTTAGGACTGAAAGAGCGGCTCATGACCTATAACCGTGAGCACGGGACGACGTTCGTGGTGATCGAGCACAACATGGAATTCGTCATGTCGCTCTGCTCCCGGATCGTCGTTCTCGCCGAGGGCCGGATCATAGCCGAAGGGCCTCCCGAGGACGTCCACTCCAATCAGACCGTCATCGACGCCTATCTCGGAGGATGACGTGCTGGAGGTGAAGGACCTCTACGGCGGCTACGGCAGGATCACGATCCTGAACGGGGTGAGCTTTTCGCTCCCGCGCGCGTCGATCACCACCGTGATCGGGCCGAATGGGGCGGGAAAATCGACCCTGTTCAAGGCGATCTTCGGACTGGTGAACATAGAATCGGGCAAGATCCTGCTCGAGGGCGAGGACGTGACCGGCTCGAGGCCCGCCGAGATGATCGGCCACGGCGTGACCTACGTGCCGCAGGGCCGCAACGTGATTCCGCAGCTCTCGGTCTGGCACAATCTCGAGCTCGGCGGCGTGACCGCGCCGGATCAGGCGAAGGTCCGCGCGCGAATCGAAGAGGTGATGGACCAGTTCCCGATGCTGCGCCAGCGCCGGCGCCAGAAGGCGATCGCGCTCTCCGGCGGCCAGCAGAAACAGCTGGAGATCGCCCGGTCGCTGATCGTCGATCCAAAACTCATTCTCATCGATGAACCTTCGATCGGACTCTCGCCCAACCTGGTGCACGAGGTTTTCGTCACCCTCCAGAAGCTGCGCGACAAAGGGGCGACCGTGCTGATGGTGGAGCAGAACGCGAGGGCCGCGCTCAGGATGTCCGATTATGGGCTCGTGCTCGAACT
>DATGHB010000211.1:0-4732 GCA_035308265.1 Roseiarcus sp. | reverse complement strand
GACACCGTGCAATCGCAGGCTTCTTCACTCGGCGGATCGTTCGAGGATGTGGTCCGAGAACGCCCGCTTTCCACCGTCGCGCTCGCCTTGGGGCTCGGATTCCTGTTCGGCGTGATCTGGCGGCGGTGACCGGGCGGCGGGGCCGCCGGCTTGCAGTGATATCCCCGGTGGCCGTCACCCGCCGATGCGTTTCCCTCCACACGGCTGGGGTCCGCCGGAGTTCGATTACAATCTCAACAAACCTCTCTAGCCATTTGATTCCGCGCCACTTTCTAAAAAGATTGGACCGCTGCTTGTTCGTGGGCGCTCCTCCAAGATGCTCGCGAAGAGACGGGTTTATAGGTCCACGCTAAGTCGTTAATATATCATGATCTTTTCTCTGTAGCGCGCGGTTCACGCAAACAAATCCTTGAACAATTGGAAAGGCGCCGGCATAATTTCTGTTATATGGAAAAGAAAGCGCCCCGCCTCATGCCCCAAGCCATGCGCCAGCCGAGAGTGCGGAAAGGGCCGCTCCGCGCGCGGAACTTAAGCGCCGTTTTTCAACGCCGGCGGGCGCTCCTTGACGCGCGAGGTCGAACGCGGCGGCCGGGCGCCTGCGAAGACGGGAAAAGTTGCGCAAAGGAGCAGCCAAGCCCATGAAATTATTGGCGCGCGTAACTTTGTGCGTGGGCGCGAGGACCGCCGGCGCGCGATCGATCGCGCAGGCTTGCCGGCTCGGCGCTTCGGGAGCTCAAACCCGGTCGCTCCCGCGGTGGGAGGAGAATCGAAAATGGCGCCGCAAGCGCTTGAAAAGGCTCGATTCGGACTCGCGAATGGCGCCTAGGCGAATGATGGCGGCGGATCGACGAGAGAGGATCGAAAGCAGGGCGATCTAGCGGGCGCCGCCCGGCGATTCACGCGATCACGCTCGCACGTCTGAAGTTTCTGTGGATGAACCTTCGGTGACAGCGGGAAGGCCAGATTTCAGTGGACGCTTGGCCAAACGTGTGATTAAAGCGTGACGTCGCGACGGGCTTGAACCTGGACCTTCGGGCTGAGAACCCCCTTCAGCCCGATGAGTGACGCGGCGATAGATGGAAGCGACGCGATAGCACCGGCCGGGAGGGCTTGCAGCAAGTTCGTCTGGCAAAACAGTCGCTTCCGAAGAACTGGGCGGTTCGGGTGCAAGTATTCGGACCGCCCGTCCTTTCCCGCAAATCGCCTGCCTTTCCTGCAATCGCCGACGGGGCCACATACGGGTCACGGGCCTGGAGCGGGCCGGGTCACGGGCTTGGTGGGCCGGGCCACGGCCGTTTCGACCGGCGCCGGGCGGCCACGTTCTTGCCGCGATTGAGCGTCACTCCTCGCCGTCGAAATGCGGCGGGACATCGGGCGTCTGACAGCGAATTATGGCCGGTGCGCGGGCGGCTCCTCGACTGGCGCGCGCGGGCCGGAATTCGTTAGCGAATTCGAAACGAAGCGGGATCAAAGTGCGCCGCGGGCTTGATGGTTCGGAAATGTTCCGCCGCCGCGGCGGGCCTCGGCGTTCGAAGCTCGACCCTTGCGCTTGTGCGCGACCCGAGTAAGCGTCATGAGCGTTTCGGGCCTCAAACCGCGAGTTCGTGCGGGCAACTGGAACTGGCGGGGCGCGGCAAGCCTCGGCGCGGCGGCCGTCGCGCTCGCCGGCTGCGCCACCCCCGAGACCGGACGGTTGAGACATTCGCACGGCCACGAGTATTTCTCCCAAGCGAAATATGGCCACGCCAGCAAGAAGGTGGTCGCCGACGGCCGGCCGGTGCCTCGCGGCGGCGGGCAATATCTGGTTGGCCGGCCCTACACCGTCGCCGGCCACCGGTACGTCCCGGCCGAGAATCCATCCTATTCTGCGGTCGGGATGGCCTCCTGGTACGGCGCGGCGTTCCATGGCCGCCGCACCGCCAACGGCGAGGTCTACGACATGGCCTCGCTTTCCGCGGCCCACCCCACGATGCCGCTGCCGAGCTATGCGCGGGTGACCAACCTCGGCAACGGCTATTCGGTCATCGTGCGGGTCAACGATCGCGGCCCTTATCACGCCGGGCGGGTGATGGACGTGTCCTCGCGGGTGGCCGACATCCTGGACATGAAGGGGATGGGCACGGCGCGGGTCAAGGTCGATTATGTCGGGCCAGCCCCGCTCGAAGGATCGGACGACTCACAGCTGCTGGCGACCCTTCGCACCGATGGGTCGCCGGCCAATTTGATTGGCTTTCCGACCGCGCCGGTCATGGTCGCGCAGGCGGATACCGAGCCCCAGACCCAGTCGATCTGGTCGCTGTTCTCCGGCGGGGGCGGGAGGTCGCCGGCGCCTCAGGCGTCGCCGGAGCCCCCGGCGCCGGTAGAGACCGCGAGCCGCCCCGCGCCGCGGCCTGAGCCTGAACCGGTGCGGGTGGCGGCTGTCGAGCCGCCCCCAGCCGAGACCGCGCCGGCCGAGACCCCCGCGATCGAGCCACCCCGGGACGTTCCGTCCCGAGAGGCGGCGCCCGAAGCCGAGTCCTCGCGAGCCGAGGCGCCCTTGCCGCCGATCCGCCAGCTGCGCGGCGACGTTCCGCTGCCTCCGTCGCGTCCGTTCGATCTCGGCGCCAATCGCAGCGCGTCCGTCGTCGCGGCCGTCGCCGCGCCTGCGCCCGCGCACGCGGTCCTGCCGCCGCGCCGGCCCGAGCTTCATGCGAGCGCCGGAAAGGCGCTCTATTTCGCCGAGGGGCGTCCGCTGCGCGACGCGAGCGGGGCAGTTCGGGCGCTCGACAAGGTGAAATCCCCCAGAGCCAGGGACGAGTAGGCAGGCCGGTCAAAAGGATTGCGGCTGAGGCTCCTTCCGGTCGATCCGGACCGGTTCGGACGCCACGGCGCGACCGCCGAGAGCGCTGGCCACCCTTCGCCCGGCCTGGATACCCGGCCGCTCGACCAGACTGTGGGTCAAGGTCGCGAAAACCGTCAAGGCCGCCGCGGCGACCGCGACGAGGGCCCAATGGACCGCCGGAGAAGCGGCCGAGGGCGCCTTGAGCCAGGGGAGACTGAAAGCCAGCAGCAACACCGGCCCCTGCAAGAGATAGATGCCGTAGCTGACGTCGCCCAGGCGCCGGGCAGGCCGCGTCAGCAAGAGCCCGAACACGGTCGTCCCCGATACGACCAGCAGGAAAGCCGCCCCCAGCATGAGTTCGGGCGTGACGCCGTAGACGCCGTCAAAGCGGGTCAGAGCCAGCGCTACGAAGGCCACGGCGGCCGCCGAGAGCGCCCATTGGGGGACTCGGGCCAGCGCCGAGGCAAACGGCTTTCGGACCGCCGCGGCGATCATGCCGATCGAAAACAGGAGGATGAGCGCAGTTCCGAACGGGTCGCGGCCGAGCAAGGCAAGCACGATCGCGATTGTCAGGCCAGCCAGGGGCAGGAGAAGGCCGCCGAGCGCGCCGCGGGCGAAGAACGCCGTGACGATGAGGCTCGTGTAGAACATCCATTCGTACCGCAGCGACCACGTCACGCCCGCCGAAACGAACCATGTCCCGCGGTAGGCGTTGATCTCATGGGGAATGGTCACGAGCCCTCCGGCAAGCGCTCGCGCGACCTCGACCGAGAGCGCGAACGGCGACTCGTTCAGCCGCCAGCGGGTGGCGAAGCCGACGACGCCGAGGACGATCAGCGCCAGGACCAGGTAGAGCGGGACGATCCGGAACAGCCGGCCAATATAGAGCTTGAGAAAATTGGGCCGCCCTTTCGCCTTCAGCATCTGCGACCAGAACAGGTATCCGGTGATCATGAAGAACATGCTCACCCCCGCCGGGCCGAGGTTGGCGTAGAAGCGCGACGGCGGCAGGCGCCACTCGCCGGTGAGGAGATACTGATGCCAGATCGCGGAATGGTGGAAGAAGACAGCGAGCGCGAGCAGGCCGCGCAGCCCGTCGATCGCGCTTACGCGCGCAGCGACATCGGTTGGCGGGGTGTCGGCGAGCCTGAAGAGCGGCGTCGAGGCAAGGCCAAGAAGGAGCGCCATGGTCAGAAGATACGGCAGCGCGGAGTAAAATCCCATCTGACCCCCGAGGCGAGTAGCAGAGAATCTACCATATCCCGCGCTGCAAGATACCGAGACGTGTTGGCGGGCGTATGGCGCTGGGACGGGCAAGGCGAACAGGCGCGGGGGCGAGCGCCCTGGAGGCGATCAGCGCGCGAGCTACACGTTAGCAAACGCCAATAAAATCCGCATAAACGCTCGTAAGTGCCAGTAAAATAGCTGGCTTTTACTAGCGCTTATTTTTTCGAATCGGGACTTTTCAATGGGTTACGAGCGATTCCAGTAAAAAAATTCCTGCCGCGCGGGCTAGCGCCGGGTGTGGATCACGAACATGAACAAACAGCCATGGACTTCTCTCTTCCTCGCCCGGCAGCCAGCCATGCGCGGTCGGATTCCGATCATAGGAAATGAGTAGCACCAATTTTCTGGTTTTGTCAAGCAAATGTTCGACGGAAAATTCGCGGCTGGCATGGTTCAGCACTGCTGCCGGCGCCGCTTTCGGGAGCCGAGCTCGCGCTCCCGAGGAAATTCGGCCTTGTCCCAGCCGTCCCGCGTCAGGACGACGACGGCCCACAGGCGCGCGTTGCCAAGCCCTGCGGAACGATGCACAGAGACCAGGTGAGGCTTGGGGCGGTGTTGCGAGCAGGAATGGCGGCGGGTTTCATTCGGGGCCATGGCGCGGGAATTGGAAGGGAGGCGCCGCCG
>DATGHB010000210.1:0-4534 GCA_035308265.1 Roseiarcus sp. | reverse complement strand
AGACGGTCGGCACCGACGCGGGCTCGGCCGGCGGCATGACCCCGCCGTTCCCGGCGCACAATCTGGTCCATAAGGCCAACCGCTACGGCCTCGCCAGCCTCTGCAATCTCGACCGGCTCCCGCCCAAGGGCGCGATCCTGATCGCCGCCCCGCTCAAATTCGTGGGCGGCACCGGCTCGCCGGTCCGGGCGCTTGCTCTCGTCCCATGACCGCGCGGGCCGCGGGACATGAGCATGGAGCAGCGGTTTTCCGGCCGAATCATCCAGCGCGCGGTCGAACCGGCCGCGCGCCAGGCGACGCTGGGCGAGATCGGCATCAACCAGTTCGCGCCCTACCTCATGAACCGGATCATGGAGCGCTGGAACGCCAATATCGCCGAGGCCCTGAAGCTCCATGGCATGTCCACGACCATGATGAGGGCGCTGGCCGTGCTCAGCATTTCCTCGCCGGTGACGATCAACGAGCTTTCGGCCTATGCGGTGACCGAGCAGTCGACGATGAGCCGCACCCTCGATGTCCTCGAAGCGCAAGGGCTGGTGCGCCGAAAGAGGCGGGCGGAGGACATGCGCATCCGCGACGTCTCGATCACCGAGGCGGGGCGCGCGGCGTTCGAGCGGGTGTGGCCGATGATGCACGCGCGGTTCCAGGCCCTGTTCGACGGCGTCGAGGAGGACGAGTACCGCGCCTTCACCGCGACCCTGCTCAGGATTCTCGGCAATGCAGCGAGGCTGCCGGAGTGAGCGGCGCCCTTACGTCGACGTAGAGGCGGCGTTAGTTAGAGCGTGTCGATCGTCTTGGCGACGCCGTCGAGCGCCTCGCCCTTCTCGTCGGCGAGCGCGGCGGCGATGAGGCGCGCCATCCACTGGGCGCCGTCCTCGCGCTGAATGAGCTGCGGCGCCTTCGCCATGGCGCGGTCGAACTTGCTTGAAGACCGCGCGTGGGTGTCGGAATAGCCCTTGATCAGCCGGCGGCAGCGCAGGATCTCGACCGCGAGATCGTAGTTCTTTGGCAGCACCTCGGTCGCCCGAGCGAGCCACGCCTCGCGATGCCCGGTCTCCCGCCTGTGGCGCAAGCTCGAGCGTCGCGTTGGCTTGAGCGCGGCGACGCCATAGAGCTGCAGGAAGTCCCCGATCCGCCCGACCTGAAGCCTGCGTCCGCGATTGACCAGCCGGTCGAGCGCGCGGAACAGCAACGGCCGCGCCTCGATGAAGGCGCCGAGCGGCGCAGGCAGCATGCCGCAAACCTCCTCGCCGCGCGGATGGAGATATTCGGTCGCGTAGACAAGCTCGCCCGGCGACGCGCCTGCCTCCTCGCGCAGGCGCTGGAACCGCGACGGACGCAATTTGAGGTCGGCGACGCGGATGACGTCGTCATAGGCCATGGCGACGGCGAGCCGCTTCGCCGCTTCGGCGGTGAAGGCGAAACGCTTCGCTTCCCCTCCATGGGCCGCATCGAGCGCGCCTAGCTTCGCGAGCCGGTCGATATATTCGTCGCCGTAAGCCACGTCCTGGAAGTCAACGATACGCTTAAGGCCGGCGAAGGCGAGCCCGCGGGCGCTTGCCGGCAATTCCGCCCGCAGACGAGCGACGAGGCGGTTGAGCTCGGGATGGCCCGCGTCCTGTGGCAGTTCGTCGAGCCGTTTCGCCGGGCCGGTCTTCGGCGCCTCGCGCTCGCCTGAGCGCGCGCGATCGTAGGCGTCGGCGAAGGCGGCGAGGCTTGCATCCGCGCCGCGCGCGCCCTTGCGCACCACGGCCTCGTAGGCGGCCTTTGGAAACGGAAGCGCGCCCGAGCCCGCGAGCGCGCCGAGCAGCGGCGCCGAGATCACCGTGCCGCGCTCTGCGGCGATCTTCTCCATGTCGAAGGCGATTGTCCGCCGCGCGGCGAAGTCGAGCGCGTCGATCACCGCGAACGGATCGCCCGCGCCGTCGCCCGGCTTTTCCTTTTCAGCCACCGCATAAGCGCGGTGGGTCGAAGCGATCAGCGTCGTTTTGTCAGGGGTGACCAGGCCGCGGAGGACCGACCGGCCGGCCTCCATCAGTTCGGCGGCCATCACCACATCGACGTCGCCCGGCGTCGGCATCAGCGAGAAGACCGGCGTGACGCCGTTCCGGGGCGGCAGCGTCTCGATGTAGTAGATCGTCGCGCCGGTGCGCTGCGCGACGCCCGGCACCGATGTCGACTGCGCCGCCCATCCCTCATGCTCGGCGGCCTCGACGATCCAGTCGGCCAGCACCCCGCCGCCCTGTCCGCCCATGGCGAGAATAGCGATGGCGAGCGGCTTGTCGAGCGAGATGGGCCCCGGCCGGAGCCGGGCGGCTTCATTCATGAGCGCATCATTCATCGCCGCATCGTTTCAGGCAAGGGCGCTCGAAGGCCCTCTCCGCCATGGGCTCGCTCCCCTGGGTCCCGGATTTTGTTTGCGTAAGGAAATTTAGCGGCCGCTGAACCCGTGTCAACGACGGGTCCATGCTCAGGGCGAAGGCGCGCGCCCCAGCCAAAGGACCGACGCAGGCGCATATTAATTCCCGAAACCCACGGGTCGTCGCCGGCTCGTCAGAGGCCGCGATTCACTCTCCTCATCGAGCCTCGCCACAAAACGGTCGGCAAAGCGTCACTGCGCCGACACGCTCACGGTCGAGATTTGCTGAACATCCCGGCGAAGATCGCCGCCCCGGATCGCGGGCGGTCGCGCGCTTTTGTCAGGGGAAGGAGCGAACCGGACCAGGAGATGAACCACGGTCTCGAACAGATCGGCGCGCTCACGGGCTGCTGGCTGTCGCTGATCTTCATCGCCGCGAGCTTTGCTGGCTGCCTCGCCGCCCTGGGGGCGGCGTGGGCTGCGCGGTGGTTCGTCCGGCGGCCCCCCGCCGCCGCCCCGACGACATGGCCGGACGTCTCGGTCCTGAAGCCGCTCTTCCGCGCCGAGGCGCGACTCTCCGAGAATCTCGAGACCTATTTCCATCAGGACTATCTCGGGAAAATTCAATTCGTTTTCGGCGTGCAGGATCCGGACGACACCGCCATTCCGGTCATAGAATCGCTGATCGAGCGGCATCCCGGGCTCGATCTTCGCCTGGTCGTCAACGGCGCCGCGCATGGACTGAACCGCAAGGTCTCGAACCTCATCAACATGGGGCGAGCGGCGCTCCATCCGGTCATCGTCGTCGCGGACAGCGACGTGGCCGTGGGTCCCGACTATTTGCGGACTTTGGCGGCTCATCTGGCCGAGCCGGGCGCCGGCGCGGTCACCTGTCTTTACCGTGGGGCGCCGGGCGGCGGGTTCTGGTCGCGGCTCGCCGCCATGGAGGCGCACGATCATTTCCTGCCCGATACGATCCTTGGGCTCGCGCTTGAGCTCGCGCGGCCCTGTGTTGGCGCGACCATCGCGCTTACCCGAGAAACCCTGGCCCGGATCGGGGGCTTCGAGACGGCCGCCAACCAGCTGGCCGACGATTACGCGATCGGCGAGGCGGTGCGCCGGGCGGGACTTCGGGTCGTCGTTCCGCGAATGCTGGTGGCTCACTCGTTCGAGGAAAAATCGCTGAGCGAGGCGGTTCGCCATGAATTGCGCTGGGCCCGGACGATTTTCACCGTCGATCCCATCGGCTATGCCGGCAGCGGCCTGACCCACCCCGTGGCGCTGGCGCTGATCGGGGCGGCGCTTCGCGGATTCGACACCCTGGGGCTCACGGCGGCGCTCGCGGCCCTCGCCTGTCGTCTCATCCTGAAATATCGCCTCACCCGCGACTTTGATTTGCCCAATCCCGACTATGCCCTCCTTGTCGTTCGCGACATGCTCTCCTTCGCCGTTTATGTCGGGGGTTTCTGGCCGGCCCGGGTCAGGTGGCGCGGAGAGGTTTTCGCCGTCGCCCGCGACGGAACGCTGCTCGAGATGGCTCGCCCGCGAGCGGACTCCGGATCCTGACGGAAAGGCGATTGAGGCGATGCGCACCCTGTTTCTTCAGGCGCCCTCTTTCGACGGGTTCATGAAGCGCCGCCTTCGCGAGGGCGCCGAGTTCTTCCGTTTCCTGCGCGAGCGGCACGAGACAGCGCACTGAAATATCTGATCGTCACCGCCGACGATTTCGGCCTCGCCGAGGAGGTCAATTCCGCCGTCGGGCGCGCGCATGCGGAAGGGATCCTCACCGCTGCGAGCCTGATGGTCGGAGCGCCGGCGGCGGCGGGGGCTGTGGAGCTGGCGCGCCGCCTGCCGCGGCTTGCTGTCGGGCTGCATCTCGCGCTGGTTGACGCGAGACCCGTTGTGCCGGCTTCCGCCGTGCCGGATCTCGTCGACAGAAACGGACGCTTTCGCGCTAGCATGGCGCGCTCAGGCGCGGCGATGGCTTTCCTGCCCCATGTGCGCCGGCAGATGCGATTGGAGGTCCGCGCCCAATTCGAGGCCTTCCGCTTGACCGGGCTCAAGCTCGATCACGTCAGCGCGCACAAGCATTTTCACCTGCATCCCTTCATTCTCGCGGCGATCTTGGAGCTGGCGAAGGAGTTTGCGGTCCCGGCGGTTCGGGCGCCGCTCGAG
>DATGHB010000209.1:0-13426 GCA_035308265.1 Roseiarcus sp. | reverse complement strand
CGAGGAGGTGAGGAAGCCTCTGGCGGACGGAATTGACGTTCCAGGTGGCGATGCGCAAGGCGGCTCCTTGTGTTCATGGAGCCGCCAATCTGCCACGCTTCGTCGGACAAGGGGAGGGCAGGCGCGGCCATCCAACGCAGCCGCCCGTCCGCCGCCCGCTAATCCTCGATCGCCTGGTAGGCCAGCGCGCGCAGGTCGAGTTCCGGCAGGTCGAAGCTCATCATCGACTGGGTCATGAACAGGCCGACCATTTGCTCCTTCGGATCGACCCAGTAGTTGGTCTTCGCCGCTCCCGACCAGCCGAACTCGCCGGCCGAGCCCGGCGCCCCGGATTGCGCCGCATCCATGAGCACCCGCGAGCCGAGCCCGAAGCCATAGCCGGGCAGGGGCAGGCCGCCGATCTCGAGCGGGAGAAGCGCCGGCGGGACATGGTTCGCGTGCATGAGCTCGAGCGTCTTGCGCCCGAGGATACGCTTGCCCTCGAGCTCTCCGCCGTTGGCGAGCATCTGGGCGAAGCGGAAATAGTCGCCCGTTGTGCTGAACAGGCCATGGCCGCCGCGCATGAACACGTCCGGCTTGTCGACCGGATAGGACTTCGCCACGTCGAGGCGATCGTTGACGCCCTTCATCCATGCGGCGAATTCGCTCGCCATGGTCGGGCCGGGAGCGATCACGTCCGGACGGCCGTACATCGCCGCGAGGCGGTTCCGTTTCTCGGGCGGAACTCCGAAGCCCGTGTCGGTCATTCCCAGCGGATCGAATAGCCGTTCGCGCAGGAAAGCGCCGAGCGGACGGCCAGAGATCACCTCGATCAGCCGGGCGGCGACGTCGATGCCGACGCTGTAGCGCCAGCGCGTCCCGGGCTGGAAGGCGAGCGGAAGCCGGGCCAGATCGTCGATCGCGGCTTCAAGCGGACATTGGGCGTCCAGGAGCTTGCCGCCCTGGTACATCTTGCCGAGGGCGGATTCTTCGACGAAGTGATAGGAAAGACCGCTCATATGGGTCATCAGGTCGCGCACCATCATCGGGCGAACCGGATCGATGAGGCGGCCGTCGGCGTCCATTACTTTCACCGCCCCGAAGGAGGGAATGTATCGCGCCACCGGATCGATCAGCCGGAAACGCCCCTCCTCGAGCAAGGTCATCAGCGCGACGCAGACGATCGGCTTGGTCATGGAATAGAGGCGGAAGATCGCATCGGCGGTCATGGCCGAACCCGCCTCCCTGTCGCGCCAGCCGAACTGTCCCGCATGCACGACCCTGCCGCGGCGGGCGATGAGCGTCACGATCCCGGCGTACACGCCGCGGTCGACATAGGCCTGCATGACGGGGCCGATCCGCTCGAGGCGCTTGGCGCTCATGCCCACGGCTTCGGACGGTTGGACTGCGATATTCATGCTTTCTCCTTCGGATGATGGCCGCGCGGGCGCCGTCAAACCGACCTCAGCGTGGGAAAGTCCGCCATCCCGCCGATTTTAAGGTTGCCCGGCCACGTTTTAAGGCGTTAGCTCAAGGCAGACGACGAAACAACAGGCGCGCAAACCTCTCATGGGGGCCAGCGATGGGCAAGCGCAGGTTCCGAATCGTTCTGATCAAGCCGTCGCATTACGACGATGACGGCTATGTCATCCAGTGGCGCCGCTCGACCATTCCCTCGAACAGCCTGGCCAGCGTCTACGGCCTGCTTCGGGAGTGCGCGGACAGCCATGTTCTCGGGGGGGACGTCGACATCGAGTTCGAGATCTGCGACGAGTGCAACACCGTCGTCGACATTGCCGCGATATCGGGACGCATCCTGGCGACAGGCGGATTCGTGGCGCTGGTCGGCGTCCAGTCCAATCAGTTTCCGCGCGCGCTCGACATCGGGCGCGCGTTCCGCGAGCGCGGCGTGACGGTCGCCGTCGGCGGCTTCCATGTCTCCGGCTGCATCGCCATGCTGCCGGAACTGCCGCCGGACCTCAGGCAGGCGCAGGCGCTCGGAATCATTCTCTATGCGGGGGAGGGCGAAGGCCGGCTCGCCCAGTTCCTCCGGGACATCCACGCCGGCGAGGCGAAGCCCGTCTACAATTTCCTGAACGCCATGCCGGATATGGCCGCCGCCGCGATCCCAGTGCTGCCGCGACCGGTCGTCACCAGGGTGGCGGGGCACTACACCAGCTTCGACGCCGGGCGCGGCTGCCCGTTCCAGTGCTCGTTCTGCACCATCATCAACGTCCAGGGGCGCAAGTCGCGCTATCGCACCGCGGACGATGTGGAGGCAATCGTGCGCGCCAACGCCGCGCAAGGCGTCACGCGCTTCTTTGTCACCGACGACAATTTCGCCCGCAACCGCAACTGGGAGCCGATCCTCGACCGCCTCATCGAGCTGCGCGAGGGGCAGGGGTTCAAGATCAGGCTCCTGCTCCAGGTCGACACGCTCTGCCACAAGATTCCGGGCTTCATCGACAAGGCGGCGCGGGCGGGTTGCAACCTCGTCTTCATCGGCCTCGAGAACATCAACCCCGAGTCGCTCATGGGCGCCAAGAAGCGCCAGAACAAGATCTGGGAATATCGGGACATGCTGCTCGCGTGGCGGCGCGCAAGGGTGATGACCTGGGCCGGCTACATCCTGGGCTTCCCGACCGATACGCCGGAATCGGTCGCCCGCGACATCGAGACCATCAAGCGGGAATTGCCGGTCGACATCCTCGAATTCTTCTTCCTCACCCCGCTGCCCGGCTCGGAGGACCACAAGGCCCTTCATCTTAAGGGCGCGTGGATGGAAGCCGACATGAACGCTTACGATCTCGAACATGTCTGCGCCGACCATGCGATCATGTCGGCGGATCAGTGGCGCGGCGTCTATCGCGACGCCTGGGCGCGCTACTATTCGGACGCCCATGTCGAGACGGTGCTGCGCCGGGCAGTCGCGAGCGGGATCAATCCGAAGAAGATCGTCGATGCGATGACGGTCTTCTCCGGCTCGTCGCGGATCGAGCGCGTGCACCCGCTGCAATTCGGCTATGTGCGCCGCAAGATCAGGACCCAGCGACGTCACGGCCTCGAGGTCGTGAACCCGCTCGTCTTCTATCCCTGGCGGGCGTGGGACTTTCTCACGGTCGCCGGAAAATGGGCCGCGCTCGCCTGGCGCTATCGGCGCATCCTGCGCCGCGTGCTCGCCGATGAGAACCGCGCGGCCTACATGGACGAGGCGCTGAAACCCTCGACCGAGGCCGGGCACAGGGACGATTTCGTCGCCGCCTACGCCGACAAGATTCCCAACACCTACGGCGCGCCGAAGCGGGAGGCCGCGGCGCCCGTCGTGTGAAGGCTGCCGACGCTCGACTGCGTTTGGGTTTTCTTGGAACGTGCCGTTTTCCGATGCCAAGGCTCTCTAAAAACAGCGCTTTCCACTCGCTTGCCGGGATTTCGGCGTGTCGAAGGCGTGGCTGGCCGGGACAATCCCGGATCAAGTCCGGGGACGGCCATGACGAAAAGAGGATGGCGCATTCATGAGCTGCCTACAACTAACGCCCGCCGGTGTTTGGTCGCGACCGCGATGCAGGGGTCCCTCGGGGAGAAGATCAACGAGGGCGGCACGGCGGACATTCACGCCTGGGCGCCAGGTCGGGTCGTAAAGCTGTTCAAGGAAGGTTTCCCGCCCGAGCTCGGCCAGCAAGAGGCGCGGATGACCCGGGCGGTTTTCGCCGCCGGCGTGCCAGCGCCAGAGGTGTTCGGCGAGGTGACGCTCAACGGGCGCTTCGGCATCGTGCTCGGTCGCCTCGACGGACCGACACTGCTGCAGGTCACGCGCAGCGGCGCCGTGACGTTCGCCCAGGCGGGCGCGATCCTTGCGTCCCTCGGCTGGTCCGTTCACAGGATGTCGCCGCCGCCGGAAGCCTTCCATCTGCGCGGCTGGATGGACGCCGAATTCAGGCTCTCGGGCGACGTCGTTCCCAAGCCCATCGCCTCCGGCATCCTCGCGCTGATCGACCGCTTGCAGCAGCCGGGGGACGGGCTGTGCCATGGCGACATCCACCCTGAAAACGTGATCATGACGGCGGACGGTCCGCGGCTGATCGACTGGACCTTTTCGATCCGCGCGCCTGCGGCCCTCGATCACGGGTTCACTCATATCAGCCTGACCGAGTTTGCCCTCGACGTCACCGACTGGCCGCAGCGGCCGCTTGCGGTCAATGCGGCCGCGCAATCCGAATACGCGCGGCTGTCCGGCAAGCCGGTTGCGGCGCTGAGGCAAGCGATGGAGACCTGGCTGCCGATCGCGATCGTCCGCTACTTCCTGCTGATGGGCGGGCCGACAAGCGAGCGCTGGCGCCGGATGATGCAGCGCGCCGAAGCGGCCCTGCGCCCGCAGGACTGAATCCTTCACCGCCCGCGGATGCGGCTTGCCCGGACGGGGCGGCTTGCGGAACGGCGGTCAGTCCGCCACGGTGAACACCGCGCACGGGGAGGCGATGCCGCGCAGCGCGTGCTCGCCGAGCGGGATCAGCGCCGCCGCGCTCTCGGCGGCGAAGGCGCCCGAGACGAGCACCGCCCTGTCGAGCGGCCGGCATAGGCCCTCGAGCCGGCTGACCAGATTGACGGCGGGGCCGATGGCGGTGAAATCGAGCCGGTCGGCGGCCCCGATATTGCCCCATGACACATCGCCCACATGCAGCGCTGCGCCGAAGGGCAGGGGCGCGAGGCCCTCGCGCCCCCGCGCCGCGTCGAGATGCGCCATTCCGCTCCTGGCGGCGGCGACCGCCTTCAGCGCCGCTTCGCACGCGCTCCGGGGCGAAGACCCCTGAACCGGAAAGATCGCCAGCACGCCGTCGCCGATGAACTTCAGCACTTCGCCGCCGAAGGCGTGCACCGAGCCGGCGATGCGGTCGAACCAGGCGTCGAGGGCCGAGATGACTTCCGCTGGCGGACTGGTCTCGGAGAGGACGGTAAAGCCGCGCAGGTCGGCGAACAGCAGCGCCGCCTCGATGGTCTCGCCGACTCCCCGGCCGAGCGCGCCGGCCATGACCCGCGCGGCGCTGCGCCTGCCGAGATAGGCCTCGAGCGCCGCGGTCAGGGTCGCCCGCGCCGTAAGCGCGGCGAGGGGAGCGGCGGCGAAGCGCGCGGCCTCGCGCAGGCGGTCGCCTTCCTCGGGCGTGAGCGGACGCGCGCCGATCCAGGCGAGCCGCGGGCCGTCCGCCCCCGGCCCGACGGCGTTTTCGTGCACAGGGCCGGCCGCGAGACCCTGAAGCCAGCGCCGGCCGGCTTCGCCCAGGGAAGCAGCCGCGCCGGCCGCCGCGTGCGCTCCGGCGACAAAGCCTAAGGCCTCGATGACCTGGCGGCTCTCGGCCCGCCAAAGCCAGGTGCGCCGGGCGATCAGCGGGTGGGGAGAGGCGAGCGTGAGCGCGCCGCCAGCGAGCGGCGCGCCGTCCTCGACCAGCCGGGCGCCCAGGCTCGCCAGAAAGAGCTCGGGAGTGGGCGTCCCCGCCGCCGCGTCGATCAGCCAGGCGAGGGTTGGAGCGAGCGGCATGGGAGGCTCTTACAGCGTCACCCGCCGAACGTCATTCAACCAAATGGTTGACCTTTGACCGCCGCACGCCCATAGTGCCAAAAAGCGCCCGCCTGTCGATTTGCCGGCGAGCCGTCCGTCATAAGGCCGGGATGATTGGTCCCTCGAGGAGAATTCGCATGGATGAATCGCTGATTGTCCGGCGCGAGACCCAGATCGCCGCCCCGCCCGCCACCGTTTTTGCCTTCTTGACCGATCCGCAGAAGATCCTGAACTGGATGGGCGCCGAGGCGGAGACCGAGGCCCGCCCGGGCGGGCTCTATCTGATCAAGAACGTCGCCGGCCGGCCGGACCGCACCGCGCGCGGGCAGTTCCGCGAGGTCGTTCCGGTCCACCGTCTCGCCTACAGTTTCGGCTGGGAGGGGGACGAGGAGGTGCCCCCGGGCTCGGGCCTGGTCGAGATCGATCTTCTCGAGCGCGACGGCGGCACCCTCATGCGCATGACCCATAGCGGCCTTCCCAACGCCGCCCAATGCGCCGGCCACGCCAGGGGCTGGGCGTACTACATGAGCCGGCTGGGCGTCGCCGCGACGGGGCGCGATCCGGGCGTCGATCGCGGCCCGTAGCGTGTGACGCATACTTCCGCGCGAGCGGGAAACGAGGTTCTGTTCAATGGTCTTCTGGACGCCGCCGGGTATCGCCGCGCCCCGGGCGTGGCGGAGCGGAACGATGGGGACGCTCGCCCTCATCATGCTCGCGCTTCTCCTCGCGGCGCCGGCCGGGGCCGCCGGGCCGCAGCCTGAATTGACCGGCGACACGCTGATTCACGATCCCTCGGTGATCGAGGCGGGCGGCCGGTTCGTCGCGGTCGGCACCGGACGTCAGGGTCCCACGCACGGCGCGATCCGCGTCAAGACCTCGCCGGACGGAATCGGCTGGACCGACGCGGGCGTGATCGGCGAGGGCCCGCCGGGGTGGGCGGAAGCGGCGCTCGGGTTCAAGCCGCTCAACGTCTGGGCGCCCACGCTCAGCCGGCGCGGCGGGACGGTCTTCCTCTATTACTGCCTGTCGAGCTTCGGACATAACACGAGCGCCATCGGGCTCACGACCAATGCGGCCTTCGATCCGGCGAAGCCCGGCGAGGGCTGGCGGGATCAGGGCCTTGTTCTGATGTCGAAGGACGGCGACGATTTCAACGCCATCGACCCGTTCCGCATCGATCTTGAGGACGGGCGCGCCTTCCTCGCTTACGGCTCGTACTGGTCGGGCGTAAAGCTTCGCGCGCTCAACCCGGAAACCGGCATGCTGGCGAACAAGGAGGAGCCGGCGATCGCCATCGCCGCGCGCAAGATGCAGGACGGCGTGATCGAGGCCCCCTCGATCATCGAGCACGCTGGCAAGTTCTATCTCTTCGTCAGCTTCGACCAATGCTGCAGGGGCGTCGCCTCCACCTACAACATTCGCGTCGGCCGCGCCGGCCGGATCGAGGGCCCGTACCGGGACAGGGACGGCAAGGCGATGCTGGACGGCGGCGGCTCGCTCGTGCTGGCCACGACCGGCCGCTTCATCGGCCCGGGCGGGCAGGAGGCGGTGAAGACCCCGCGGGGCGACATGCTGGCCTACCATTATTACGACGGCGATGCGGCGGGCGTGGCCAAACTCCAGTTCTCGCCCATCCTTTGGAGCGCGGACGGCTGGCCGGAACTCGGCCCCCTGCCGCAATAGGAACACCTCTGCGCCTTTCCAGCGCCTGCGATGAAGCGCATCGTGTCGCGCCCGATCTTCGCCACGCTATATCTTCCCCAACAACCATTGTTGGACTTCCGACAGAAACCGCTGGCGGGAAGGAACTTACATGGCGCTTGCGCCGTTCGTCCTGGGACGATGCCCAGAGGAGTTCCTGAATGAGAATCGCCCAGATTGCGCCATTGATCGAGAGCGTCCCGCCGAAGCTTTACGGCGGAACGGAGCGTATCGTCTCCTATCTGACCGAGGAGCTGGTGCGGCAGGGTCATGAGGTGACTTTGTTCGCGAGCGGAGACTCCGAGACGACGGCCGAGCTGGTTCCTTGCGTTCCGGAGGCGCTTCGCCTGGCGCAAGTCAGCGACCCGCTGCCGTATAACGTGCTGCAACTCGAGAAAATTCGGCGACGGGCCGGCGACTTCGACATCGCGCACTTTCACGGCGATTACCTTCACTTCCCGCTCTCCCGCAGTCTGGGCGCGCCCGCGGTGACAACGCTGCACGGCCGGCTTGATCTTCCCTTCTACCGGCCGCTGCTTCAGGAATTCGCCGAAATGCCGGTGGTTTCCATCTCTGACGATCAGAGAAAGGATCTACCGGCGCGCTGGGTCGCGACCGTGCCTCACGGGCTTCCCTCGGACCTCTATTCGCTTTCGGCCGCCAACGGCGGATACCTCGCGTTCCTCGGCCGGATCAGCCCGGAAAAGCGTCCCGACCGGGCGATCGAGATTGCCAGGCGCGCCGGCGTGCACCTCAAGATCGCCGCAAAGGTCGATAAGGTCGACGAAGCCTATTTCAACGAGGCGATCCGCCCGCTCATCAAAGGGCCGGGCATCGAATATATCGGCGAAATCAACGACAGCGAGAAGCAGGCCTTCCTCGGCGGAGCTTCGGCGTTGCTGTTTCCGATCGATTGGCCGGAGCCGTTTGGTCTCGTCCAAATCGAGGCGATGGCCTGTGGGACCCCAGTGATCGCGTGGCGCCGCGGTTCCGTGCCCGAGGTGATCGAGCAGGGTGTAACCGGGTTCATCGTCGAGGACATTGACGCGGCGGTCGACGCGGTCCACAAGATCCGTTCCCTCGGCCGCAAATCGGTGCGGAAGCGCTTCGAGCAGAGGTTTGCCGTCGAGCGCGTGGCCCACGACTACGTGCGCGTGTACGAGTCTCTCGGAGCAGAACCCGTCCTGCCTGTCCTCCGGCAAAGGGCGGCCTAGTCCGGCGCCCTGGCGCGCGCCGGGCGCCCGCTAGACGGGCGCCCGCTAAAGAAGCAATCAACGCGCAATTGCCGCTTGGCTCACGGCCCAGCAGGCGAAACCTGGGATAACGCCGTGACAGAAACCTATGATCGCGGCCAAACGGCCGTCGCCAAGTCGGAGGCCGTCCCCAATCCGTTCTATATATCGGCGACCACTTCCATCCTGGAGCGGCGTCCGCGAACCCTAAAACATGGCGACACATTCGGGGTGTTCGACCATTACGGCGACGTCTCGTCTCGCGGCGGTTATTCGGAAGGGGTGTTTCATAAAGACACCCGCTTCCTTTCCGACTTGCGCCTCCTGGTTGACGGGCAGCGGCCGCTGCTGCTCAGCTCGAATGTTCAGGACAACAACCTGCTGCTCACCGCGGACTTGACCAACCCCGATCTTTTCACCGGCGGCGTACTCGAGCTCCCGCGAGACACGATCCAGATCGTTCGCTCAAAGTTTCTCTGGGATGGCGCGTGCTACGAGCGACTGGGCGTACGCAACTTTGGCGTTGGAACCCACGTCTTCGAGTTTATGTTCCATTTCGCAGCGGACTTCGCCGATATCTTTGAGCTTCGCGGCCATCGCCGGGAACGCCGGGGCGCGATCGAGGCCACGCGCGAAGAGAGCGGCGTCGTCTTCTTGTATCACGGTCTCGACGGAGTCGTTCGGCGCTCCACGATCCGCTTCGATCCGAGGCCCGTGGAGATTGATGACCACAGCGCGCGCTTTGTCGTCGAACTCGCCCCCGGCGGGCGCGGGTCCCTGTTTATGACGATTGCGTGCGAGGAGCGCGCCCCTGGGCAGCAGCCGGTCCGCGAGTTCTTCACCGGCTTGCGCGACGCTCGTCGCGCCTTGCTCGCGTCAACGGCTCACGCCGCTTCGATCGAGACGTCCAACGAACTTTTCAACGAAGTGCTGTGCCGGGCCGTCGCCGACCTCTGCATGCTGATGACCGATACGCCGCGCGGCGCCATCCCCTACGCGGGCATTCCCTGGTTCTCGACGCCCTTCGGCCGCGACGCGATCATCACCGCGATCGAAATCATGTGGATCAATCCCGCGGTCGCCAGGGGCGTCCTGCGATTTCTTGCCGCGACCCAGGCCAAGGACTTACGAAAGAACGCGGAAGCCGAACCCGGAAAAATATTGCACGAGATGCGCTCTGGCGAAATGGCCCGCCTCGGCGAGGTTCCGTTCGCGTTTTACTATGGCTCGGTGGACAGCACCCCCTTGTTCGTCATTCTCGCTGGCCTCTACCTCGAGCGTACGGCCGACTTGACGACAATTTCGGAGTTGTGGCCGAACATCGAGGCCGCGCTGCATTGGATCGACGACTACGGCGACCGAGACGGAGACGGATTCGTCGAATATCAGGGGGGCGAAACCGGACTCACCAATCAGGGGTGGAAGGACTCCGCTGATTCCATATTTCACGCCGACGGCAGCAGCGCCGAAGGCTCGATCGCGCTCTGCGAGGTGCAGGGCTACGTCTACGCGGCGAAGCGCCTGGCGGCGAAGATGGCCGCCGCCAACGGCCTCACAAAACGCGCCCACGAGCTTGACCGCGCGGCCGAAGATCTCAGGCTTCGATTCGAAGAGGCGTTCTGGTGCGACGACATTGGGACTTACGCCCTCGCGCTCGACGGCCGGAAGCGCCCTTGCAGAGTGCGCTCGTCCAATGCGGGTCAGCTGTTGTTCACCGGCATCGTCGCAAGGGAAAGAGCCGCGGCGGTCGCCGAGCAGCTTTTGGGCCCGAACTTCTTCACTGGCTGGGGCATCAGGACGATCGCCTCCTCCGAAGCGCGATACAACCCGATGTCCTATCACAACGGCTCGGTCTGGCCGCACGACAATGCCCTGATCGGCCTCGGCTTCGCTCGATATGGATTGAGACAGGAAGCTCAGCGGCTCTTGGCGGGTCTGTACAGCGCTTCGCGCTATCTGGACTTGCGTCGGCCCCCGGAATTGTTCTGCGGGTTCAAGCGCGCCCCCGGCAAAGGACCGACGCTCTATCCGGTGGCCTGCTCCCCGCAGGCGTGGTCGAGCGCCGCGCCGCTCGCGCTGCTGCAGGCCTGCCTTGGACTCGAATTCGATTTCCAGACGGAGCAGATCTGCTTTCGGCGACCGACGTTGCCGGCGTTTCTGGATCGGGTCATCATTCGCTCGCTGACCGTCGGCGCGAGCAAGGTTGACATCCTCCTCAGGCGCTACGCGTCCGACGTTTCGGTCAACGTCCTCCGCCGGACCGGAAGCGCCGAGGTGATGGTCAAGCAATAGGCCAGGGACCGCCGCCTGCCGCGGCTCATGCGAATCGGGCTAATGGGGCCAGAACCCGCTCGCCTCGGCGCGCGTCCCATGCGAAAACGTCGCCCCATGCGAATCCTGCTCACCAACGACGACGGCATCCACGCCGCCGGGCTCAAGCTCCTCGAACGAATCGCGCGCGAACTGTCGGACGACGTGACGGTGGTCGCGCCGGAGAGCGATCAGTCGGGCGTCGCCCACTCGCTTTCGCTCAGCGATCCGCTCCGGCTCAGGGAGATCGGCCCCAGCCATTTCGCCCTGAGGGGCACGCCGACCGACTGCGTCATCATGGGGCTCAAGAAAATTCTGGCGGGCCGCCCGCCCGACCTCGTCCTCTCGGGCGTCAACCGCGGTCAGAACGTCGCCGAGGACGTCACCTATTCGGGCACCATCGCCGGCGCGATGGAGGGGGCTCTGCTCGGCGTTCCCTCGATCGCGCTGTCGCAGGCCTATGGCGGGACCGGCGGCCAGTCGCCGATCGAATGGGATGCGGCGGAGACCCACGCGACGCCGGTCATTCGCACGATTCTCGCCGCCGGAATCGCCCCGGGCGGCCTCATCAATGTCAATTTCCCTTCCTGCCGGGCCTCGGAGGTGGCCGGAATCGAGCTCACCCGGCAGGGCGTGCGCAACGCCGAACTGATGCGGGTCGAGGAGCGGCGCGACGGCCGCGGCTTTCCCTATTACTGGCTCATGGCCCAGCGCGTCCCATACGAGCAGAAGGAGGGGACCGACCTCGGGGCGCTGGCGGCGAAGAAGATTTCAATCACCCCGCTGAGGCTCGATCTCACCGACCATGATTCGCGCCGGAGACTCGAGCAGGCTTTTGCCCAGGCGACGCAGGCGGAACGGCGCCGGTCAGGCGAGGGGGCAGGGTGAGCGCGACCGAGGCGGAGGAACGCGCCCAGTTCACCCTCGCCATGCGGGCGCGGGGCATCCATGACCTCGGCCTCTTGCGGGCGCTCGAGCGCGCGCCTCGCGCCCTCTTCATGCCGCCCAGGTTCGCCGACATTTGCGGGCGCGACATTGCGCTGCCGATCGGCTGCGGACAAACGTCGCCCCCGCCTTCGATCGCCGCCGCGATGATCGGCGCGCTGGCGCTTAAGCCCGAGCACCGGGTCTGCGAAATAGGAACCGGAACCGGCTATTGCGCCGCGCTCTTGGCCCAGCTCGCGGGCGCGGTCGTGTCGCTGGAGCGGTTCCAGACCCTGGCCCTGGAGGCGGCCGCGAGGATCAAGGCCTTCGGACTAGCCAACGTCGCGGTCAGATGGGCGGACGGGTTCGAGCTTCATCTCGCGGGCGAGCGCTTCGACCGGGTCCTTGTTCATGGCCTCATGGAGCCGCCGGGCGAGGCGTTTCTCCGCCTGGTCCGCCCGGGCGGGATTCTCGTCGCGGCGATCGCCGGCCCGGATCGCGGAGAGCAGCACATCGTCAGATTGACCCGCAAGGAAGGCGCTGGCGACGCTCGGGACGAGGCCCGGGATCTGGGCCCGGCGCGCGCGATGCGGCCGCTCGAGCATGGGCTGGCGCGGGCGCTCTAAGGGCGCTTCGCCGCCAGTGGAACCTGCAGCGCTCGAATGTAATTATACATGCTAGGAGGCCTGCGAGCGCGGAGCACGCGCATTCGACGCGCGTGACTCGACAAAAAGAGTCACCGACGATTCATCTTAAACCTTCCCTTAACTCGATCGGCGCACATTGAATTCATCTGCGGTTGCGTGGGCGTGGGTGAAGCCAATGAGTGATTGCGTCGGGTGGGCAAAGGGACGCGCGTTCCCGCGTCTCGCGCTGGCTGGACTGGGGGCGGTTCTGCTGGCGGGATGTTCGTCCGACGTCACTCGCTTCTCGCAAAGCGACAGTCCGTTCTCCAATCCGTTCGCAAGCAACGCCGCGCCGAAGCCCGGGGTGACGACGTCGCCGCTGGCGCAAGCGGCGCCCGCTGCGTCGGCGACGCGCAGCGCTTCGCTCTCGAGACCGCAGCCGGTCGGCGGCTCCGCGGTCGGCTGGACCGCCGCCGGCGGCTCGCCGGTCGTCGTCGCCAACGGCGAGACGCTGGACTCGCTTTCGGGCCGCTATGGCGTGCCCGCCGCCGCGATCCTCTCCGCCAACGGCCTGTCCAGCGCCTCCGAGGTCAAGGGCGGGATGCACATCATCGTCCCCGTCTATCAGGCCGACGGCCATGGCCTGGCGAGCGCCGAGGAGAAAACGAAGAAGCGCGGGAAGGACGTCACCGAGGCTGAACCGTCCAAGTCCGCCAGGAAGGCGAAGGACAAGGAGAAGGAAAAGACCGCCGCGAAAGCCGACAAGCCCGGCAAGGAGGCGGAGAAGTCAGGCAAGGAGAAGGGCTCGGCCGTCGCCGAGATTGAGCCGTCCAAGTCGGAGACCAAGAAGCCGGCGATCGACAAGACGCCGACCGGCAACCTCGAATCGGGCGCTGCGCAAAGCAAACCCGCGCTCACCGGCGCGCAAGCCGACGCGGCGGGGACCGAACCGGAATTCCGCTGGCCCGCGCGCGGGCGCATCATCCAGGGGTTCAAGGCCGGCGGCAACGACGGCATCAACATCTCCGTGCCCTCGGGCACGTCGGTGCGCGCGGCGGAAAACGGCGTCGTCGTCTATGCCGGCGACGGGCTCAAGGGTTACG
>DATGHB010000208.1:0-3719 GCA_035308265.1 Roseiarcus sp. | reverse complement strand
CGCAGGAGCGAGAGCCGCGTTGAAGGTCGGGAAGGTTTTCAGGGTCGCAACCGTAGCCCGCATGAGAAGCGGCAGCAACGACACGCGATAATGCTTTGATTTGTCTTTCTTCGCGTCTTCGTCGAGGGCTTTCCGGAAGGCGTCGAGATCGGTGATGTCGGCCTCGTCGCAATGGGTGACGTGGGGCACGTTCACCCAGGAGGCGTGGAGGCGCGGCCCGGAGATGCGCTTGATGCGCGACAAGGGCACGGTTTCGATCGGCCCAAACTTGGCGAAATCGACGGCCGGGATCGCCGGCAGAGCGGCGCCGCCGCCAGCCGCCGCGCCCGGGGCCGCCAGCGCCGCCTTCACATCCTCGCGGGTGATGCGGCCTTTCTCGCCCGTCCCCTTGATCAGATTGAGGTCGAGTCCGAGCTCGCGCGCGAGCCGGCGCACCGCTGGGCCCGCGAACACGCCGGTGAAATCGGCGAGCGCCGGGCTCGCGGCGGCCTTAGACGGCCCGGGCGGCAGATCGCGCGGCGCAACGGGCGAGGTCTCGGGCGCTTCGGCGGCGTCCTCTTCTTCCTTCGCCTCCGCCTCATCCTCCTGGTCCGACCGGACAGGCGCCGCCGGACCTCCGGCGTCGAGCTTCGCGATCACCGAGCCCATGGAGACCTTGTCGCCGACCTTGACAGCGATCTTCACGATTTTGCCCGCCGCCGGCGAGGGAACGTCCATCGTCGCCTTGTCGCTTTCGAGCGTCACGATCGGCTGCTCGGCCTCGACCGTGTCGCCTTCCTTCACCAGAATCTCGATCACCGGCACATCCTTGAAATCGCCGATGTCGGGGATGGCGATGTCGATCTCGTGAGCCTTCGCGGCCGCGGGCGGGGCCTTGGCTGGGGCCGCACGCGCCGGCGCAGCCTTCGCCGGCGCGGCGGCCTTCGGCGCCTCGCCCGCCTCTTCGAGGCGGGCAATCAAGGTCCCCATCGACACTTTGTCGCCGACCTTGGCCACGATCTCGGCCACCCGGCCCGCCGCCGGCGAGGGCACGTCCATCGTCGCCTTGTCGCTTTCGAGCGTGATCAGCGATTGATCGACCTTGACGACGTCGCCGGGCTTGACCAGCACCTCGATCACCGGCACGTCCTTGAAGTCGCCGATATCGGGGACCGTCACGTCGATCTTCGCCACCCGCGCTTCTCCTCCGCGAACTGTTATTTAGGGACGGGCTTCAGCTTCGCGCCGGATTAGGCCCTTCGGGATCAATGCCGTATTTCGCGATCGCCTCCGCCACGCGCCGGCTGGGCAGCAATTGGTCGTCAGCCAGCGCCTTCAGGCCGGCGACCGCGACGTGGTAGCGGTCGACTTCGAAGAACGAGCGCAGACGGCGGCGATAATCCGAGCGTCCGAAGCCGTCCGTTCCGAGCGCCTTGAAGCGCGCCGGCACGTAGGGCCGGATTCCGTCGGGAATCGCCTTCATGTAATCGGTGGACGCGATCACCGGCCCTTTCCCGCTCGTCAGGGCGCGGGTGATGTAGGGGACCTTCGGGTCGGCCTCCGGATGCAGCATGTTCCAGCGCTCGATATCGAGCGCTTCACGGCGCAGCTCGGTGAAGCTGGTGACGCTCCATACCTCGCTGCTCACTCCGTGCTCGGCTGCGAGCATCTCGGCCGCCGCCTCGACCTCGCGCAGGATCGACCCCGATCCCAACAGGCGCACGCTCAAGGATGGCCCGTCGGCCTTGACCTCACGCAGCCTGTAAGCGCCGCGGAGGATGCCCTCCTCCGCCCCCTCGGGCAGCGCCGGATGAGGGTAATTCTCGTTCAGCGTCGTGATGTAATAATAGACATCCTCATTGTTCCCATACATCCGTTTCAGGCCGTCATGGATGATGACGGCCAGCTCATAGGCGTAGGTCGGGTCGTAGGTTACGCAATTGGGGATGGTCGAGGCCAAGACGTGGCTGTGGCCGTCCTCGTGCTGGAGACCCTCGCCATTCAGCGTGGTGCGGCCGGACGTGCCGCCGATCAGGAAGCCGCGGGTCCGCATGTCGCCCGCGGCCCAGGCGAGGTCGCCGACCCTCTGGAAGCCGAACATCGAATAGTAGATGTAGAACGGGATCATCGGCACGTTGGAGGTCGAATAGGAGGTGCCAGCGGCGATGAAGGACGCCATTGCGCCTGGCTCGTTGATCCCCTCCTGAAGGATCTGGCCCTTCGGATCCTCGCGATAATACATGAGCTGGTCGGCGTCCTGCGGCCGATACAGCTGCCCGACCTGGCTGAAAATACCGACCTGCCGAAAGAGACCCTCCATGCCGAAGGTCCGGCTCTCGTCGGGGACGATCGGAACCACGCGCGGGCCAATATCCTTGTCGCGCAGGAGCGCGGTGAGAATCCGGACAAAGGCCATGGTGGTCGAAATCTCGCGCCCCTCCGCCGTGGCCTTGAGCACCGCGTCGAAGGCCGAGAGCGGCGGAATCGGCAGCGGCTCGCTTTTCCGCCGGCGGGAGGGGAGATAGCCGCCGAGCGCCGCGCGGCGCTCATGCAGATATTTGTACTCCTCGCTGTCTTCTGGGAACCGCAGGAAGGGAACCTTGTCGAGGTCCGCGTCGGAAACGGGAATGTGGAACCGGTCGCGGAAGGCTTTAAGCGCGTCGTGGCCGAGCTTCTTGGCCTGATGAGCGATCATCTGCCCTTCGCCCGCCGCGCCCATTCCATAGCCCTTGACGGTCTTGGCGAGGATGACGGTCGGCTGCCCCTTGTGGTCGACCGCCGCCTTGTAAGCGGCATAGACCTTGATGGGGTCATGACCGCCACGGGTCAGCGCCCAGATTTCGTCGTCGGTCCAGCCTTCGACCATCGCCGCCGTCTCAGGATAGCGGCCGAAGAAATTCTTGCGGATGTAGGCGCCGTCCTTCGACTTGAAGTCCTGGTATTCGCCGTCGACGCATTCCATCATCACCTGGCGCAGCTTGCCCCCCGCATCCTTGGCGAGAAGCGCGTCCCAGCCCGAACCCCACAGGCATTTGATGACGTTCCAGCCCGCGCCGCGGAAATCGGCCTCGAGCTCCTGCACGATCTTGCCGTTGCCGCGCACCGGCCCGTCGAGCCGCTGGAGGTTGCAATTGACGACGAAGATCAGGTTGTCGAGCTTCTCGCGTCCGGCAAGCGAGATCGCGCCAAGCGATTCCGGTTCGTCCATCTCGCCGTCGCCGCAGAATACCCAGACCTTGCGCGGCGCCGTGTCGGCGAGCCCCCGTCCGTGCAGATAGCGCAGGAACCGGGCCTGATAGATCCCCATCAAGGGCCCGAGGCCCATCGAGACGGTCGGGAACTGCCAGAAACCCGGCATCAGCCACGGATGGGGATAGGAGGACAGGCCCTTGCGGCCGACCTCCTGGCGAAAGTTCGTGAGCTGCTCTTCGCTGAGACGGCCCTCGATGAAGGCGCGCGCGTAAAAGCCCGGCGAGCTATGGCCCTGGAGATAGATCAGGTCGCCGCCATGGGCCTCGTTGGCGGCATGCCAGAAATGCATGAAGCCGGTGTCATAGAGGGTCGCGGCCGACTGGAAGCTCGCGATGTGGCCGCCGAGCTCGGAGGATTCCTTGTTCGCCTTGACCACGATCGCGGCGGCGTTCCAGCGCACGTAGCGGCGAATCTGCTGCTCGATTTTGCGGTTGCCCGGATGCACCGGCTGGGCTTCAGGGGCAATGGTGTTGACATAAGCGGTGTTG
>DATGHB010000207.1:0-3993 GCA_035308265.1 Roseiarcus sp. | reverse complement strand
GATCCGGCCATGTTCGAGGACGTAGACCCGGTCGGCGTGCGGCAGGGCGAAGGTCACGTTCTGCTCGCCGAGCAGCACGGTCATGTCCGCCGTCCGCCTCAGCCGCCCGAGCGCCTTCGAGATCTGCTCCATGATGACCGGCGCGAGGCCCAGCGTCGGCTCGTCGAGGATCAGAAGGTCGGGCTTCATCATCAGCGCGCGCGCTATCGTGAGCATCTGCTGCTCGCCGCCGGACAGGGTCGCCGCCGTCTGGCTCCGGCGCGCTTTCAGGATCGGGAACAGGTCGAACAGCCATTCCCGGCGCTCGCTCCTGTCCTTGTTCGCGAGCCGGTGCCCGCCCATGTCGAGATTCTCGCCGACCGTCATGGCGCCGAACAGTTCGCGGCCTTCCGGCGACTGCACGACGCCTTCGCGCGCGACCATCGCCGCCGTCCTGCCCCGCAACGACCGGCCCTGCCGGCGAATGTCGCCCGAATAGGGGACGAGGCCCGAGACGGCGTTGAACAGCGTCGTCTTGCCGGCGCCGTTCAATCCGACGATGGCGACGAACTCCCCCTCATGCACGTGGAGCGAAACGTTCTCGAGGGCCTGCGCCTTGTCATAGACGACGCTCAGATTCTCAATCTCGAGAAATGGGGTCTGAATGTCGCGAAACGCGGACTCGGGCCGCGCCGCCGTCTCGAGCCCGCCGCCCAGATAGACCTCGCGCACGGTCTCATTCGCCATCACCTCGGCGACCGTGCCCTCCGCGATCTTTTCGCCGACATGCATCGCGTAGACCCGGTCGACCAGCGCGGACATGCTCTTCACGTTGTGATCGACGATGAGGACGGCCCGTCCATCGTCGCGCATTTCGGTAATCAGCCTGGCGAAGGACGCGGTCTCGCGCGCGGTCAGGCCGGCAAAGGGCTCGTCGATCAGCACCACCTGCGGATCGCGGGCGATCGCCTTGGCGATCTCGATTCTTCGCAGGTCGGCGAACGGCAGCGTCGCGGGGCGGCGGCCCAGCACGCCGGTCAGTCCGACCCGCTCGGCGATCGCGCGCGCTCGCGCGTCGTCAGCTGCAGCGGGAAGAACATCCATGAGCCGGTCGGGCAAAAGCCCGAGCAGAATGTTCTCGAGCACCGTCTGGCGGTAGAGCGGACGCGAATGCTGGAACACCATGCCGACGCCGAGTCGGGCGATCCGGTGCGGCGGCCAGCCCGCAACCTCCCGGCCGTCGACCCGAACCGATCCGGCGTCGGGCCGCTCGACGCCGAGGATCGATTTCATCACCGTCGACTTGCCCGATCCGTTCGGTCCGATGAGGCCGAGGATCTCTCCGGCGCGGACCGAAAAGCTGACGTTCTTGACGGCCGTCAAGCCTCCGAACCGCTTTTCGAGACCCTCGACCTCAAGCCTTGGCGCGGTGGCGCTCATGTCGCCTCGCGCGCACCCTTGACCATGCCGAGCAAGCCGGCCGGGAAGAACAGGACGACGATGAGCGCAACCGCCGAGACGATGAAAGTGGCGAGATCGCCGAGCGGCCTCAGGCTCTCGCCGAGCGCGACCAGAAACACCGCGCCCAAAACGGCGCCGAGGATGGTGCGCCGTCCGCCGAGCACCGCGCCGATGATCACCTGCACGCCCACGGTGACGTCAACGAACGTGCCGACCGACGCCGTCCCGAGATAGAACACCATCAGCGCGCCGGCGAGCCCGGAGAAAAACGCGCTGACCAGGAACGCCGCGAGCTTGTGCTTGGTGACGTTGAACCCGAGCGCGCCCGCCTGCACTGGGTCCTGACCGCTCGCCTGGAGGATAAGGCCGACCGGCGAGCGGGTGAGCCCGTAGAGAATCGCGGCGCTCACCGCCATGAAGCCGAGCGCGATCCAGTAATTGACCTTGTCGTCGATCGAAATGACGTCGGGCACGGTGAGGCCGATTTCGCCGCCGGTGAGGCCCGCCGCAACGACCACGAAATTCTGCAGGATCAGCACGGCCACCAGAGTGGTGAGGCCGAAATAGGGGCCACGCACTCTCAGCGCCGGCAGCGCCAGCACGAGCCCGCCGAGCATCGCCGCCAGCACGCCCGCGGCGATACAGAGCGCGATCGGCGGCTGATAGAGGTTGTCGAGGATGCCGGCGGTATAGGCGCCGAGCCCGATCAGGAACGAGGGGCCGAAGTTCACTTCGTTGGCGAAGCCGAACAGGAGGTCCCAGGCCATCGAGAACACGCCAAAATAATAGGCGATGGTGAGCAGCCCCAGCACATAGCCAGAGACACGGAGCGGCAGCGTCGCGGCGATGATGACGACGACCAGACCGATCAGGGCCGGCGGGGGGAGCGCGCGCCGCAGCATGGCCTATCGCCTGCCCATGAGCCCGCGCGGGCGCACATAGAGAACCGCGACCAGCAGCAGGAGCGCTGGGATGGCGCGATAGGCCGGCGAAACGAGATAGGCGGTCAGCGTCTCGAGATAGCCGACGACGTAAGCTGCGATCAGCGAGCCCGAGACACTGCCGAGCCCGCCGAGCACCACGATCGAGAAAGCGCTCGCGGTCAATGGCCCCGCGCTATAGGAGGAGACGCCGAGGAACATGCCGAGCAGCACGCCGGCGATGCCTGCGAGCGCGCCATAGATCGCCCACACCCCCACATAGACGGTTGAAAGCTCGATCCCGAGCAGGGTGACGCCGCGCGGATTCATCGACGCGGCGAGCACCGCCTTGCCGGCGAGCGTGCGGTTGACGAACAGCCATAGGCCCCCGATCGTCGCCCAGCAGACGAGCGCGGTGAAAATCTCGTTCTTGGGGGTGCGCACGCCCAGGATCGTGACCACGCCGTCGACGATCGGCAGCACGGTCTTGGCGTTGTTGGTGTAGAGATAGGCGATCGCCTCCTGGATCATGATGCCCCAGAGCAGCGTCGCGGTGAGGATGAAGATCTCCTTCTCCTCCTCGCGCACCGCGCGCGACAACTGCAGCCGCCGAACGATGAGATAATAGGTGGCGAGCGCGAGCAGGAGCGCCACCACAATTCCGAGAACGGCGCCGACATACGCGCCTGCCCCCAGGTTTCCCGAGGCCGCCCAGGCGGCGACCGCAGCCGCCACCATGATCGCGCCGTGTGAGAGGTTGAGCACCCCGGTCACGCCGAAAATGAGGGTGAAGCCGGTCGCGCCCAGGGCGTAGAGCGAGGAGATCGCGAACCCGTCGATCAGGATCTGCCAGAAGAGCATCGAACGGTCCCGCCGCCTTTAAGCCGTCAATGTCGGATGGCGGCGGGTCGGCTTGCGGTCACTTGCCGGTGGCGATCTTGACGAAGGAGGGGAATTCGAGCTTGCCGTTGGCGAGAGCCGCCGGCCACATGTTGACCTGCTTGCCGTCCTGCCATTGCAGCATCAGGCCGGTGATGAAGCCAGGGCCAGTCTTCAGGCCATGCACATGGGGATCGCCTTTCGGCAGGAACTCGACTCGGCCGATCGTGCCGACGTAGTCGGTCTTCTCCATCGCGTCGACAAGCTTGTCGCTGTCGAGGCTTCCGGCGCGCTTGACCGCATCGGCGATCATGTAGACGTCGTCGTAAGCGGTGTAGCCGCAATAGGAAGGCTGGTTGCCGAACTTCTTGGAGAACGCGTCGACGAACGGCAGGGTTTTAGGCGTGACCGCGACGCCTGGACCGGACACCGCCTGGAAGAGCACGCCCTCGGTCGCGCCGTTGGTGTCCTTCCAGAAGGTCGAGTTGGTCGCCTGCGAGGCGACGCCGAACATCGGGATCGGCACCTGCTGGCTCTTCCACTGCACCGTCGGCTGAACCCCGACATGCGAGATGCCGGTGATGATGACGTCCGGCTTCTCGCCTTCGATCTTGTTGAAGATCGGGGTGAAGTCGGTGGTGTCCGGCGAGAAGCGGACATGGTCGACCGGCTCATGCCCGATTTTCGGCAGGCACGCCTCGTAGCCGGCGTCGAGCGGCGTCGTCCAGGCCGCGTCCTCGCTCATGATGACGGC
>DATGHB010000206.1:0-10691 GCA_035308265.1 Roseiarcus sp. | reverse complement strand
TTCGATGATCGCTCGATAGAGATTGGCCTCGCTCTTCTCGTCGAGCGAATTGGTCGATTCGTCGAGGAACAGCCAGTCCGGCTCGGCCAGGAGCGCGCGGGCGACCGCGAGCCGCTGCTGCTCGCCGCCGGATAGCCGCATTTGCCAGTTCTCGTCGTCGTCGAGGCGGTCCGAAAGCTGAGGCAGGCCGACCTTGACCAGCGCCTCCTTCAGCTTCTGGTCGGAAAAATTCGCGCTTGCCGCCGGATAGGCGAGCGCCTCGCGCAACGGTCCGATCGGGATATAGGGCCGCTGCGGCAAAAGCATGAGCTTGGCGTATTCCGGCTGGCGGATCTCGCCCGAGCCGTACGGCCACAAGCCGGCGATGGCCCGAAACAGCGTCGACTTGCCGACGCCCGAAGGCCCGGCGAACTGCGTCGACTCGTGGGGGACCAGCACGAGGTCGGCGACATGAGCGAGCTTCCGTCCGTCCGGCAACGCGAGATCGACGTCGTTCAGCGCGAGCGTCGGGGCCTGCGACGGCTCCGCCGTCAGGCGCGGCGTTCTCTTCTCTTCCTCCCGGGCGCGGGCGAAGGCTTCCTCGAAGGAGGTGAGACGCTGAATCGTCGCGCTGAAGCTGGCGAGCCCCGTATACTGATTGACGAAGAAGTTCATGGCGCTGTTGACGTTGCTGAAGGCGTCGGCCGCCTGGTTGAATGTCCCGAAGTCGACCTTCTTCACCACGAAATAGAACGGCGCGACCACCACGTAGGGAATGATCGCCGAGATCTGGGTATAGAACTGCAGGAAGGAATTGAGCATCGTCCGCACCCGGATGATCCGCTGGACGGTGACGAAGACGTTGTTGAACACCCGGCCCGCGCGGTCGATCTCGCGCGGCTCGCCCTTGAGAAGGGCGATCTGCTCGCTGAATTCGCGGATCCGGGCGAGATCGAAGCGGAAGTTCGCCTCGACCGCCTGCTGCCGGAACATCAGCCGCGACAGCGAGCGGCCGATGAGATGCATCATCCCGGTGGCGAAGAAGGCGTAGAGGATCGCGACCCAGAACAGGAAGCCCGGAATAGGAATCCCGAACACCGACAGGTTCATGTTACGCGAGATTCCCCACAGGATGATCGAAAACGCCACCAGATTGGTTGCGGTGGTCATCGCCTGGATCGTGTAGTTGTAGATGCCCGCGTTCTGGTAGGCGCCGACGCCGCCCGCGCCGCTGATGAAACCGCCGATGTCCTCAGAGATGCGCTGGTCCGGGTTGTCGGTCTGGGAGCCGGTGAGGGCGAGCTTGTAATGCATCGAATTGAGGAGCCAGCGCGACGTGTAAGAGGCGGTCATCCAGCGCCGCCATTGCAGGACGAAATTGAGCGCGACGTAGAATTCGAGGAGGAACGCGAGGATTGAAATCGTGACCAGCGGAACGAACACCGTGAGCAGCTGGGTCCAGAACGCGCTCATATGAGCGGCGTCTGGAACCTGGATGGCGTTGCCGAACGCGCGGTAGAAGAAATTGAGCCGGACGCCGACAGCGACCTGGAATTGATTTATGAGGATCAGGAAGAAGATGTTGATGCGCGCATAGACGCTCTGGCGAAGGGCCACGCGCGGGAGCGGCCATGGGCGGATGGAGATGGGCGTCTGGGCCTCGAAGAATGGGTCGCTCAGCGCCACCATCCTGCGCACGAAGGCAAAGTGCGAGATGCCGAAGATGGCGACGCCGAAGAGCGCGGTCGCCAGCGGCAGGTAACGCGGAAGCGAATAGGCCGCGTAGGCTTCCGGCCAGTAGCCGAGGAGCGAGACGATGTCGGCGAGCCCGAACACGACCGTCTCGACGGCGAAGAGATCGGACAGAATGGAGAGAAAGGTCGAAATCCGCCATCGCGGCCGCGACGCGATCGCCCCGACTGCCGAAGCGACGCCGATGACGAGCATCATCGCGTCTTCCTTGTAGGCGCCGATGATCAGCGCGAGGATGGCGAAGGCGGCGAGGCTCAGCATGCGCTTCATGGGGCAGGACCTTGAGCGGGCGGCAAAAAAGGAAGAAGCGCCCTAGCAGACCGGTCGGGCCATTAGAAGGGCGGCGGCGTCGCGGCGCCGTGAATTGTTGGCAATGTCGGCGGCAGGCTTGATATTCCACAACGGGCGGGTAGGGTGCCGCGGCAAGCGTTGCTGGTGGGCTGATAAGATGAATATTCTACTGATCTGCATACTCATTTTCGTCCTGTTCATGGTCGCCGGCTATGCCGGCCTCGTTTTGCAGGCAAGGCTTTTGCCCGAACACAAGACAGGCGAGACGAAGGGCGTGGTAGGTCAGGTTTCGGGACTGGTCAGTCTTCTTCTCGCACTGGTCCTGGGCACCCTGATCGGGGTCAGCTTCGCCTATTTCTCGGGCCAGAGGACCAATCTGGAGAATTTCTCCGCCCAGGTCCTAAGGCTCGACCAGGCGCTCGCGCAATATGGGCCAGAGACCAAGCCCGTCCGGGACAAGATCAAGGCGGGGATCGTCAAGGGCTACGAGACGTTCTGGGGCGGCGGAGAGGCTGGCCCGAATGCGTTGACCGTCGGGCCGCCGCTGGCAAACGCGCAGGCGGTCACCGACTATCTCTTGACGCTTCAGCCCAAGACGGATGCGCAGAAGGCGGCGCTCGCCTCCGCGAATCTGTACAACAGCATGGTCGAGCAGTCGCGGCTGCTGATGTCCCTGCAAGTTGCGGCCCCGCCGGTCTCCTGGTTCCTGATCGCGATTCTGATTTTTTGGACGGCGTCGCTGTTCTTCGGCATCGGCCTCTACGCCGACTCGAACACCGTCGTTCTTTCCGCGATCACGTTCGGCTCTCTGTCGATCGCGTTTGCGATCTTCCTCATCATCGAATTCGGCATGCCTTACACAGGCCTCTTCAAAGTTACGCCCGCCGCGCTCCAGCAGACGATCGAATTCATCGGCAAGTAGCGGGCTTACGGGGGACGGGCCGAGCAGGGGCCGTCAGCCGCCTCACGAGCGCGCCACGCGCGCGTGGACCTCTGAGGTCATCGAGTCGATCCGCTCGACCAGGGTCCTGACCGTCTGCGTGAGATCGGTGTTTTGCGTGAGCAGCGCTTCGACCCGTTCGGTGAGGGCGGTGTTCTGTCGCAGCATTTCGACCAGCAGGCCGGTCTGCTCGCGCATTTGCGTCTGCCGCTGCTCGCTGATCTCATGAAGCTCCTCGCGATGCTGCGCGTCGGCGAGGCTCGTTGCCTTGTCGCGGTCGGCCTGACGGGTCTGGGCGAGAAGGATCAGAGGCGCGGCGTAGGCGGCCTGGGTCGAAAAGGCGAGGTTGAGCAGAATGAACGGATAGACGTCGAATTGCGTCCACCCGGCGGCGTTGACCAGGATCCATAGGGCGACGATGACCGTCTGCGCCAGCAGGAACGTCGGCGTGCCGAAGAAGCGAGCGAAATCCTCCGCATGTCTGCCGAACCAGTCGTTTCCGAACGCCGATTCAAGATGAGCGTGCGGCAAGTGAAACCTGTGCACGCGCTCCTCGTCCGGTTGATGGCGCATGCTCATATGCCCTCCGTTCGAAGTGGAAGCGCACGATGCGACGGCCTCCGATTCTCGCATGCGACAATACAGAAGTCGGGACGAACTTTGGACGCCATGTGCGGCGCCGCGTCCGCGGCTCGTCGGATAGGCGTCGCCTTGCGCCCGCGCCCGCGAAACGTTAAGGTCAAACTATTCCACGAAATTAAAATAGTATAAATTTCGAGGAACGGGCTAAACTCGTATTATGTGTGCGCTCGTTCGCCGCTGGCTTCGGGCTTCGAAGACGAGCGGCGCGACCAGCGGCGACAGGAGGGCAACCATGTCTCATAAAGTCGAAACTCTGGCGCTTCACGCGGGCTGGCGCGCCGACCCGGCGACCGGCGCCGTCGCCGTGCCGATCTACCAGACGACGTCCTATCAGTTCCAGAGCGCCGAGCACGCCGCCAATCTGTTTGCGCTGAAAGAGCTCGGCAACATCTACACCCGGATCATGAACCCGACCACCGACGTGCTCGAGAAGCGGGTCGCCGCCCTCGAGGGCGGGGTCGGGTCGCTGGCGCTCGCCAGCGGTCAGGCGGCCTCGGCTTTCTCGCTGCAGAATCTCGCGCGGGCGGGCGACAACGCCGTCGCCTCGACCCATCTCTACGGCGGCACTTGGAACCTGTTCGCCAACACGCTTAAGGACCAGGGTATTGAGGTGCGCTTCGTCGATCCGGCCGATCCGGAGAATTTCCGCAAGGCTACCGACGCGCGCACCCGCGCCTATTACGCCGAGACGCTGCCCAATCCGAAGCTGATCGCCTTTCCGATCGCGGAAGTGGCTGCGATCGGACGCTCGTTTGGCGTTCCGCTGATCATGGACAACACCGCGGCGCCGGTCCTGACCCGGCCGTTCGATCACGGAGCGGCGATTGTCGTCTATTCGTCGACCAAATATCTCGGTGGGCACGGCAACTCGATCGGCGGAATCCTGGTCGACGGCGGCAATTTCCCATGGGAGGAGCACAAGGAGCGCCAGCCGGCGCTGAACACCCCTGATCCGAGCTACCACGGCGCGGTGTGGAGCGAAGCGGCGAAGCCCCTCGGCCCGGTCGCCTATATCCTGAAGGCCCGCACGACGCTGCTGCGCGACCTCGGCGCCTGCATGTCGCCGTTCAACGCCTTTCTTACCCTTCAGGGCGTGGAGACGCTGCCGTTGCGGATAGAGCGCCACTCAGCCAATACGTCGGCGGTCGCGGCCTGGCTCGCCAAGCAGCCGAAGGTCACCAGCGTGATTCACCCCTCGCATCAGAAAGGCGAAGCGAGGCGCCGGGCCGACACATATCTCAAGGGCGGGTTCGGCGGGCTGGTAGGGTTCGAGATCAAGGGCGGTCGGGAGGCGGGGCGCAAGTTCATCGACGCGCTGAAGCTCCTCTATCATGTCGCCAACATCGGCGACGCGCGCTCGCTCGCCATCCATCCGGCGACCACCACCCATTCGCAACTCTCGCCCGAAGAGCAGCAGGCGACCGGGGTCACAGACAATTACGTCCGGCTGTCGATCGGGATTGAGCATATCGACGACATTCTCGCCGACCTCGACCAGGCGCTGAAGGCGGCGTAAGGCGGGGGGCTGGCGCGATTTCGGAAGCGCGATAGGATCGCCCCGGGCTTGGGGGCGGTCCTTATGATCGAGCAGGCGTGGAACGAATATCGCGGCTGGGCCAGGCGGGCGCGGTCGTTGGAGGCCAAGACCGGCCGCTGGAATGTCTGGGCGATGGTGATGCTCGTCGCGACCGCTTTCTTAAGCGCGGCCTCGGGCTATTTTTCGGCCAATCTGCCGGACTGGCTGCCCCGCTTGCTGGCGAGCGAGAAGTTTGCTCAAGCGCTTGCCTGCGCGGCGGCGGTCGCGTCCGCCCTGTCGCTCTATGTGGGGCGCCAGGCGCTTGCGGTCGGCGCGGAATCGGGCTGGCTCAGGGCGCGCGCGACCGCTGAGGCGATCAAGTCGGAGTGCTTCCGCTTCGCGGCCGGGGTCGGCGATTATGCGCCCGACAAGGCTTCTGAGGCTGAGTCTGCGACCGCGTTCATCGAACGTCGCAAGGCGCTCGCGGCCCGGGCGGCGGGCGATTCGCTGACGCCGGAGGACGACCCCGTCGGCGCGGCTGGGGACGATCGCCGGCCGTCGCGGCCGATGACAGACAAATGGTACCTTGCGAACCGCATTGATGGGCAGATCGAGTTCTATCGGAAGGGCCGGGAGAAGAACGAGCGCGCCTATGGGCGGCTGCAATTGTGGAGCTTCGTCGCCGGCGCGGTGATCGCCGCGGTCTCTGCCGTCGCTGCGGTCTACGGCGCCCAGTTGGCCGCCTGGACGGGAGCGCTGACCACCGCTGGCGCCGCGGTCGGCGCCTACGGGCTTGCGGAGCGGCAGAAATATCTCGCGGCGAGCTATGCGGCGTTGAAGGCCAACCTCGAGCGGACGAAGGAGCGCTACGAAGTGGGAGGCGTGACCCTGCAAGCCCTGGTCACGGCGGCGGAGGATTTGATGGAGAGCGAGCACGCCGCCTGGATCGACCGGATGACGAAGACGATTCACGCGCCGCCTTCGCCGCCTCAGCAGGCGGACGGTTCTCAGGGCTCGCAGTAGGGCGCCGCTGGGAAGGAGGCGATGGGCGGCGCCGCGCGTGGTCTTTCGGCGGCCTGGAGGGACCGATGAGGCTTGTTTCACTTCTGCTGACGCTGCTTGTCTCCACGCCGGCGCTCGCGGACTGCAAAACGGTCGCCGACGACGTCGTTCGCCACGACCAACGCATCAAGGCGGAGGCGAATGAATTCGAGACCCGCTATGGCGATATCCATGTTCCAAGGGCCGACGACCCTCTCGCCGTCAGGCAGGAGTTTCTGAGACGCCTCGACTCGCTCATCGACGCGATGCGAGGCGATATTGATGGATTGAAGTGGCTAATCGCTCACCATTGCGGCCCGGCCGAAGAGGAGCCGAACGCGATCAAGAGCGTTCACGATATGCAGTTGATGCTGGTCGCCCTCATCACCAGACGGATGGACGCGCGGGCGTTGCGGTGACGCGCTTGGGTCAAGGCGCTCTAACCCCGCTCGCGCATCAGCCTCGACTTGTCGCGGTTCCAGTCGCGCGCCTTCTCGCTCTCCCGCTTGTCGTGCAGTTTCTTGCCGCGTCCGAGCGCGATCGCGATCTTGGCCCGGCCCTTGGCGTTGAAATAAATGCGCAGCGGCACGATGGTCATGCCTTCGCGTTCGACGCCCCTGGCGAGCTTGGCGATCTCCTTGGCGTGCAGGAGCAGCTTCCGCGGACGCTTCGGCTCGTGGTTGAAGCGGTTCGCCTGAAGATATTCGGGGATGTTTGCGTTGTAGAGGATCACCTCGCCGTTGCGGTCGACGCCGGCGTAGCTCTCGGCGACCGTCGCCTTGCCGCTCCTCAGCGACTTGACCTCGGTGCCGGTCAGCATGAGGCCCGCTTCGAACGTCTCGCCGATCTCATAGTCGAAGCGGGCGCGCCGGTTGTCGGCCACCACCTTGAAGTTCGGCTTCTCCTTTTCGGCCGCCACGCTCGAATCTCTTTACGCGTTGAGCAGGCCCGCGTGCACCATGGCGCGGCGGATCAGCGCTTCGGTCGAGGCGCTGACCGGAACGAGCGGCAACCTGGTGTCGGGGCGAATCCGGCCGAGCAGGCTCAGCGCATATTTGGTCCCGTTGACGCCGGGCTCGGCGAAGATCGCGGCGTGCAGCGGCGTCAGGCGGTCCTGAATCTTCAGCGCGTGGGCCCAGTCGCTCTTGAAGGTCGCTTCCATCAGTTCCGCGCAAAGGGAGGGGGCGATATTCGCCGTCACCGAAATGCAGCCGTGCCCGCCCGCGGCCATCGCGGCGAGCGCGGTCATGTCTTCGCCCGAAAGCTGGATAAAGTCCGGCCCGATCGCGTGCCGCTGGCGCGACACGCGCCCGACGTCGCCGGTCGCGTCCTTGACGCCGACGATGTTGGGCAGTTCGGAGAGCCGCTTCATCGTGTCGACCGACATGTCGACCACGCTTCGCGGGGGAATGTTGTAGATGAGGATCGGAATTCCGATCGCGTCGTTGACGGCCTTGAAGTGCCGGTAGAGGCCTTCCTGGGTCGGCTTGTTGTAATAGGGGGTGACGACGAGGACGGCGTCCGCGCCGCTTTGCTCGGCGTGACGGGCGAGCTCGATCGCCTCGGCGGTGTTGTTCGAGCCTGCCCCAGCGATCACCGGCGCCCGGCCGCGCGCCTCGTCGATGCAGATGTCGACGACGTGGCGATGTTCCTCGTGGGTGAGGGTCGGGCTCTCGCCGGTCGTCCCGACCGGCACCAGCCCATGCGAGCCGGAGGCGATCTGCCAGTCGATCAGGCCGCGAAAGCCCTGTTCGTCGATTTTGCCGTCCTTGAACGGGGTGACAAGCGCCGTCAGAGATCCGTGAAACTTGGCCCGCTTTTCCATCGCACCCGCTCGGCTCGTCGAGCGCCGGTCCGGTCAGCGGCCCCGGCGCGCTCGCGGACACATAGACCCGGCGCGGGCCGTGCGAAAGGGGCTCGTCGTCGCGCGCCGCGGTTTAGATCTTGGTCACCAAGATCGGTCCATCCTTACGTAAGAGGACTGGACCCATGACGATCATCCGATTCGGCCCGCTTCTGGCTCTTGGCGGCGCGGCTTGCCTCATTGCCTGGACGCCTGAGGGGCGCATGGCCCCGGATGGCGCGGCGCTGGTCTCAGCGGCGCGCGTCGACGACGGGCCGACCGAAACCGCGAGCATCGCGCGGGCGGGGCGATCGGCGATTTCCGCATCGCCAGGCCTTGGCGGCCCATCGGCCCCGGATCGCGCCTCCGCCGGCGCAGAACCCGGCGCGCGCCCGGCGCCGCCCGAGGCCGAAGTGAGCGATGCGGACCTCGCCGCCCAATTCGGCGCCGATGTTTCAGAGCCGGCGCCCGCGGCCGTCGTCCTTGCGCCATCCGAGCCCGCCCGCAGCGACGCCGACCTCATGGCGCAATTCGCCTATGCCGACGTCCCGGGGGTCGAGCCGCCGGTCTCCACGCTCGCCGCGCCGCCGCCGTCAAGCCCGGACCTGCCGCAATTGCCTCCGCCGATGTCTGAGGCCGCGATCCTCTACACTAGAGGCGACGCCGCGGGCCTCACGACGCTCGCCGCCGCGACCCATGACGCGGCCGGACGAACCGCGCTGGAATGGGCGGCGTTGCGAGCGAACGCGCATCCGTCCTTCGCGTCGCTCGCTGCATTCCTCGAGGCTCATCCGGGCTGGCCAGGCGGCGCATGGGTTCGGGCGCGGCAGGAAGCCGAACTCGCCGCGCATGCCGAGCCGCCGGCGAAGATCGCAGCCTATTTCGCCGAGAACCCGCCGCAATCGAGCGCGGGAAAGATCGCCGCGGCGCGCGCGGCGGAGGCGCTGGGCCGGCCCGAGGAGGCGACGCGGATCATCCGCTCCTTATGGCGCGACGGCAATTTCGACAGCTCGACCGAGAGCGTCATCTTGCGCGAATTCGGCGCTTCTCTCACCAAGGCCGACCACGTCTATCGCGCCAGCCGCCTGATCTACGCCGGTTACGGGAGCGCTGGCGTCCGGGCGGCGGCCCTCGCCGGTCCCGATCAACTGGCGCTCGCCCAGGCCCGGATCGAGGCGGCTCGCGCGCCGGTCAGCTCCGCCTCGCTGAGGGCCGTTCCGCCGGCCTTGCGCAACGACCCCGGCCTCCTGTTCTCGATGGTCCAGAACGCGCGGCGCGCGGGGCGGACCTACGAGGCGGCGTTCACGCTGAGGTTCGCGCCCCACGATCGCGCGGCGCTCGTCAGTCCGGATCGGTGGTGGAGCGAGCGGAAGATGGTCGCCCTTCAGCTCCTCGACCTCAATGAGCCGCAACTTGCCTTTGAAGTCTGCGATCAGACCGTCCGGCCGGACTCCTCCGAGGCCGAGGTCGACGCCCGCTTCCACGCCGGCTGGATCGCGTTGCGCTTCCTTCACGACGCGCCCCTGGCGGCGGAGCGCTTCGCGCATGCGGCCGAGGCCGCCGAGACTCCGCTGTCGGTCGCCCGCGCCGCCTATTGGCAGGGTCGGGCGGCCGAGGCGATTGGCGACCAGAGCGCGGCGAAGGGCTTCTATGCCCGCGCCGCGGCCGTGCCGATCGCCTTCTACGGTCAATTGGCGGCGCGGCGTCTCGGCGAGACCCGCCTCGCCTTGCGCACGTCCCCGGCGGCGGCCGAGGGCGAGGCCCGTGACGAGGCGGTTCGCGCGGTCGAGGCGCTCTACGCCGACGGGCTCGACGACCTCGCCGCGGGGCTCGCTTTCGACGCCGCGCGGCAATGGCGGAACGAATCGCAGCTTGCCGCGATGGCTCAGGTCGTGAAGCGGCACGACGACGCGGGGACACAGGTCCAGTTCGCCAAGCTCGCGCTCATGCGAGGAGAGCCCCTCGACGCGATGGCGTTCCCGACCGCCGGCATGCCGGCCTTCGTGCCCCTGGCGCATTCCACCGACCTGCCGACGGTCTATGCGGTCGCGCGGCAGGAGAGCGAGTTCATCTGGCGTTCGGCGTCGTGGGCGGGCGCGAAGGGGCTCATGCAGATGCTGCCCTCGACCGCGGCCTCGACCGCGAGGCAGGCCGGCGTCGAGTTCGACCCGGCCCGCCTCGTCGTCGATCCCGCCTTCAACACCAGGCTTGGCGCGAAGCTCCTGGGTCAACTGATCGAGGACGAAGGCGGCTCGCGCGAACTGGCCTTCGCCGCCTACAACGCGGGTCCGGGCCGGGTGGCCCAATGGATCGCCGCCCATGGCGATCCGCGCGACGGAACGGCCGACCTCGTCGACTGGATCGAGCGCATCCCGTTCGACGAGACCCGCGACTATGTGCAGAGGGTCAGCGAGAATCTCGGCGTCTATCGCCAGCTTTTCGCCGACGAGAAGCCCGAGCCGCCGCCCGTGCCGGCGCGGGTCGCCCGCGAGTAGACGCGCGCGGCGGGAACGTTCCCGATTCTGTCTCGCCTTGATCTGGAACCTTTTAGGCCGCATTATCGTTAGGCATTCGGTCTCTGAAACGTGGGAAGGATATCGCTTGGACAAGACCCTCCTCGGCCTGCTCGGCGCGGCCTCCGCGCTTGCTCTTGCTGGCGGCCTTCAGGCGCCCGCCGCCGCTTCCTC
>DATGHB010000205.1:0-5444 GCA_035308265.1 Roseiarcus sp. | reverse complement strand
ATCCGCTTGTCGTCCATCTCCCGCGGCTCCCAGCGCCACATTTCCATGTTCGCGATGACCGCCGCGCGCTCGCGGGCGAGCGGCCCGAAGGCCGCCGCGGCGCTGGTCGAGGCGGTATGAATGCGCCGGCCGGAATTCCGTTTCGCCGGCGCGCGACGTTCGGCGTCGGGCGGGGGAGCTTCGAGGCCCGCAAGCGCCTCGCGGAGATCGCGGTAGCCCGACTGCCGCGGATTGAAATCGGCGAGGCGCTTTGCGGGATCGGCCGCAGCCGCAGTTTCGGCGAGCGCCGCGCCGGGATCGGCGAGGGCTGGCGCGAGGAAGATGAACGGCGAGACGCGCGAGGGCGGGACGCGCGATCCGGTCGCCTGTTCGGCGTAAGCCACAACCGCCGAGGCGATCGTCGTTTCGGCTTCGGCGAGCGCGTCGGGGCCGAGGCCGGGTTGAAGCTCGCGGGGAAGCTCGAAGCCCGCCAGATCGAGGCCGTCGTCGCGGCCGCGCTCGAGTTGCGACAGCGCCGCTCGCCCCGTTTCCGTCAGGCCGTTCTCGCCGACCCACACCGGCTGATAGGCGCGCGCGGCGTAGAAGGCCGCGATCGCCCCTCGCGCGGCGCGCCAGTCGCCGGCGCCCAGCGGGTTCGCGGGGTTGGCGCGGCCGACGAGCCGCTCCAGCGCGGCCTGAAGCGCGCTTTGCATGGGCCCGAGCGGCGGCCCGGCGGTGGGATCGTAGACGACCGCCGGATTGTCGGGCGGGGCCGGCTCCCGGCCTGTCAGCGGGGCGGCGTTGGCGAGCGTCAGGCTTGTGGCCAGCACGAAGGCGACCCCAGCCGCCCCTTGCGTCTTGCGCCGCGCCCACACGCGCTCAAGCTCTTGCGAAGCAAAATTCATCCCGGCTGACGTCCACGACCGCTTCGCCTGCATTATGCCGCGGCGTCGCCCAGCATGTCATCTGGGATGCCGATGTCCTTCATCTTGCGATAGAGCGTGGAGCGCCCGATCCCGAGCTTGCGCGCCATTTGCGACATCTGGCCGCGGTAATGGGAAAGTGCGAAGCGGATGACTTCGGTCTCGACCTCCTCGAGCATGCGCACATCGCCGCTGTCGTTGATGAGCCGGAGCGAAAGCGGGTCGCGGCGGTCGTGGCTGACCGGCTGGAAGGCGACGGAAGGCGCGGGATCGGCGGCGACCGGCGGCGGGGCCGCCGGAATGCGCACGTCGTAGCCCTCGACCTGCGCGGCGATCTGCGGAAACTCCGCCGTCGTCAGTTCATCGCCGTCGGCGAGCACCACCGCGCGAAACATCGCGTTCTCGAGCTGGCGGACGTTGCCCGGCCAGTCGTAGGCGCCGAGCAGCGCCAGCGCGTCGCTGGCGATGCCCCGGATGCGCTTGCCCTCCTCGACGCAGAAGCGGGCGAGAAAGCGGATGGCGAGGTCCGGCACGTCGCAAAGGCGGCTTCTCAGGGGCGGAATGGAGATCGGGAACACGTTGAGGCGATAGAACAGATCCTCGCGGAAACGGCCGGCCTTGACCAGTTCGATCAGGTTCTGGTTGGTCGCCGACACGAGACGGAAGTCCACCCTGACCGGACGGCGCGCGCCGACCGGGTCGATCTCGCCCTCCTGCAGCGCGCGCAACAGCTTGACCTGCGCCTCGGGCGGCAGTTCGCCGATCTCGTCGAGGAACAAGGTGCCGCCGTTGGCCTCGGCGAACTTGCCAACGTGCCTGTCGACAGCTCCGGTGAACGAGCCTTTCTCATGCCCGAAGAGAATGGATTCGACCAGGGTCTCGGGCAACGCGCCGCAATTGACGATGACGAACGGCTTGCCCCGCCGCTCCGACCCGCCCTGGATCGCGCGCGCCATCAATTCCTTGCCGACGCCGGATTCGCCCTCGATCAGGACGGGGATGTTCGACTTGGCGGCGCGCTCGGCGAGCCGGACGGTGCGCGCCATCGAATCGGCGCGGGTGACGATGTCGCGGAAGCTGAGTTCGCCGGTGTTGCGGCGCGTCGCGCGCCTGAGCTCGTCCTCCAGCGCATCGACCCGCAGCGCGTTGCGGATCGACACCTGCAGGCGCTCGGCGCCGATCGGCTTGACGACGAAATCGGTCGCGCCGGCGCGCATGGCGGAAATGACAACCTCGATCGATCCGTTCGCCGTCTGCACGATGGCGGGGATGGCGATCTCGCGCTGGCGCATCCGCGCCAGCACCCCCATGCCGTCGAGATCGGGCATGACGAGGTCGAGGATCAGGAGGTTGACCGGCGGCCGGTCCTTGGCCTCGAGACGCGCGAGCGCCGCTTCGCCCGATTCCACGGTCTCGGCGTCGTAGCCGAATCGCCGCGCCATCGCCTCGAGCAGACGCCGCTGGATGGGATCGTCGTCACAGATGAGTATGAGAGCCGTCATCGTGGTCCCGAAGGCGGCCTTCGAGCCGCGCCGTCGGCGACATTGTGGCATCAGGGTAAACGCGATGTTAATGTCGTCCCGTTCCGGGCCGTCGTCTCCGCAAAAGCGCCGCTTTGTGGGAGCGAAACCATCGCTGAAGCTTAGCGGCAGGCTAACAAGGAGGCTTCGTCGATGAGGCCGAAGGTCCGATCCCTCGACGCTGCCCTGTCGCGGTCGCCTGCGACCGCCGGTCTGGGCGCGCTGCCCCGGTGGCGCCTCTCGGACCTGTACGAGGGCATGGGTTCGCCGGGCTTCGCCGCCGATCTCAAGCGTGCCGAACGGGAAGCCAGACTCTTCGCCGAAACCTGGCGGGGCAAGCTGGCCGCGCACGCTGCTCGCGCCGATGCGGGCGAGACGCTGGCCGCGGCGGTCAGGGCCTATGAGGCCCTGCAGGATCTGGTCGGCCGCGTCATGGCCTATGCGTCGCTTCTCTACGCCTCCGACACCAGCGATCCGGGAATTGCGAAGTTCTATACCGACGCGCAGGAACGCGTGACCGCGCTCGCCGGCGACCTCCTGTTCTTCGAGCTCGAGCTCAATCGCCTCGACGACGCGAAGCTCGAGGCCGCGATGGCCGCCCCCGCCCTTGGCCACTATCGTCCCTGGCTCGAGGACATCCGCAAGGAGAAGCCCCATCAGCTCGCCGATGACCTCGAGCGCCTGTTCCTGGACAAATCGGTCAGCGCCGCCGCCGCATGGAACCGGCTGTTCGACGACACGATGGCGGCGCTCCGGTTCGACTTCGAAGGCGAGAGCCTGACGCTCGAGCCGCTGCTCGGCAAGCTCATGGATCCGGACGCGAAGATCAGGGAAACGGCGGCCAACGCGCTTGCCATGACGCTTGGCGCCAATCTCAGGCTGTTCGCCCTCATCACGAGCACGCTCGCCAAGGACAAGGAGACCTCCGACCGCTGGCGCAAATTCAAGGATGTCGCGGATTCGCGCCACCTCGCCAACCGGGTCGAGCCGGAGGTCGTCGAGGCGCTGGTCGCAGCCGTCACCGACGCCTATCCGCGCCTCGCGCATCGCTATTACGCGCTCAAAGCCCGCTGGTTCGGCAAGGACAGGCTCGACCATTGGGACCGCAACGCGCCGCTCCCGAATGCGCCGCGGCGCGTGTACAAGTGGGAGGCCGCGCGCGACATGGTGCTCGGCGCCTATCGCGCCTTTTCGCCCCGGATGGCCGATATTGCCCGGCGCTTCTTCGACGAGGGGTGGATCGACGCGCCGGCGAGGCCCGGCAAGGCGCCCGGCGCCTTCTCGCATCCGACGACGCCGTCCTCTCATCCCTACATTCTCGTCAATTATCTCGGCAAGGCGCGCGACGTGACCACGCTCGCGCACGAGCTCGGCCACGGCGTCCATCAGGTGCTGGCCGGGGTCAACGGCGCGCTGATGGCGCCGACCCCGCTCACGCTCGCCGAAACAGCCTCGGTGTTCGGCGAAATGCTGACCTTCCGCTCGATGCTCGGCTCCGCCCCCGATCCGGTCGAGCGCAAGGCGATGCTCGCGGCCAAGGTCGAGGACATGCTCAACACCGTGGTGCGGCAGATCGCGTTCTACAAGTTCGAGCGGCTCGTCCATCTCGAGCGCCGCAACGGCGAAGTGACAGCGGAGCGGATCAGCCAGTCATGGATGGCGACCCAGGCCGAAAGCCTCGGACCAGCAATCGCGCTCAAACCCGGATATGAGACCTATTGGGCCTATATCGGGCATTTCATTCATTCGCCGTTCTATGTCTACGCCTATGCGTTCGGCGATTGCATGGTGAATTCGCTGTACGGGGTCTACGAGCGGTCGAGCGAAGGCTTCGCCGAGCGCTATCTTGCGATGCTCTCAGCGGGCGGCTCGAAGTCCTATTCCGAGCTGCTCAAGCCGTTCGGCCTCGACGCGAAGGACCCCGGCTTCTGGACGATCGGCCTATCGGTGATCGAGCGCATGATCGACGAACTTGAGGCGATGGGGTAGGGGTCACTCGTTGGTTGACGGCTGACGCGCGTCTCATAATGCGCCGACTTGCCGTCGAAGCGGGCGAGCACGGCGCGCGCCGCCTCCGGCACGACCGACACCTCCCAGTCCGGACCGGCGAAGGCCTTGACCGCGTCCCATGACGCAAATCGCATCAGCGTCATGAACTCGAACTCGCCGTGGCTGGCCTTGCGGAAGAGTTCGAGCCCTTCCAGTCCCGCGATCGCCTTCTTGAGAATGCCGGGGAAGATCGCGGCGCTGATGAGCTCCTCGTAGCGGTCGGCGTTTTCCGGCTTCGTCCAGCCGCGCCACAAGCGCAGAATCATGTTTGCCTCCGTGTCGCGCCGCCGTCCTCCTCGAGGACAGGCTCGCGAGCGCATCCGGCATAGCGGCGCGGCGCCATGCGGCTCTTGGGGAAAATTGCGGTCTTTCGCCCCATTTGCCGAACCGCGGATGAAATTGACCGGCCCCCGGTCTATATCCGTTGGGTCTCTCAAGGATTTTGCCCTTGGACCACGACAGCGAAGCCAATCGCCTGAGCGCGCGGGCGACCCGCTACGCCCGCCTCGGCGTCAGCGCCGGCGCGCTCGCCGCGCGGGTCGGCGTCAACCGCCTGCGTGGGGGCGATCGCGCGGCGGACGCCAAGGCGCTCGCCTCCGCGCTCGGCTCGATGAAGGGCCCGCTGATGAAGGTGGCGCAGATGCTGACCACCATCCCCGACGCCGTGCCGGCGGATTTCGCGGCCGAACTGACCAAGCTCCAGTCGCAGGCGCCGCCGATGGGCGCGGCCTTCGTGCGCCGGCGAATGCGGGCCGAGCTTGGACCCGACTGGCGCGAGCGTTTCGCCGATTTCGACTTCAAACCCGCGGCCGCGGCCTCCCTCGGCCAGGTGCATCGAGCGCTGAGCCTCGCCGGCGAGCGGCTCGCCTGCAAGCTGCAATATCCGGACATGGCCTCGGCGGTGGAGACCGACCTTTCCAATCTCGACCTCGTGTTCGCGCTCCACCGGCGTTCAGGAGCGGCGATCGACACC
>DATGHB010000204.1:0-3625 GCA_035308265.1 Roseiarcus sp. | reverse complement strand
CGCGTCGACGATCGTCCCGCTTGTCGCTATATAGCCGCCGAGCGAACCGAAGCCCTTGGCGAGCGTGCCCTCGATCACGTCGATGCGCTGGGCGATCCCCTCGCGCTCGCTCACCCCCCCGCCGCGGGGGCCGTAGAGGCCCACCGCGTGGACCTCGTCGAGATAGGTCAGAGCGTTATATTTCCTTGCGACGGCGACGATGTCGGCGATCGGGGCGATGTCGCCGTCCATCGAATAGAGGCTCTCGAACACGACCAGCTTGGCGCGGTCGCGGGGCTCGGCGGCGAGGAGCTCCTCGAGGTGGGCGACATCATTGTGGCGCCAGACCCGCTTCTCGCAGCCGGAGCGCCTGACGCCCTCGATCATCGAATTATGGTTGAGCGCGTCGGAGAGGATGAGGCAATCGGGAAGCAGGCCCGCGATGGTCGAAATCGCCGCCAGATTGGACACCCAGCCGGAGGTGAAAACGAGCGCCGCCGGTTTGCCGTGCAGATCGGCGAGCTCGGCTTCAAGCTGGACGATCGGATTGTGGGTGCCGGAAATGTTGCGGGTTCCGCCCGCGCCTGCGCCATGCGCGCGCGCGGCCCGGACCGATGCCTCGATGACGTCGGAATGTCCGCCCATGCCGAGATAGTCGTTCGAGCACCAGACGGTCACGTCGCGCGGACGCTCTTCCTCGCCGTCCGGGCGCCATTGCGCGATCGGGAACCGGCTCGCGTCCCGCTCGAGATTGGCGAAGGTCCGATAGCGCCCTTCCGCCTTCAGGCGCGCAAGCGCGTCCTCGAAGCACCGCTGGTAGTCCATCGCCCGTCCTTCTGGCCTCATGCCCTTTTAACCCGGCGCCCCTTTCCCCTTCGCTAACCGGCGCATGGAAACTTGTCCAGCATTTCGAGCGCGGGTCGGGAAAAAGCGGCGGCCGATTTTATTCCCAAAAGTTGCGCGCGAGCAAAGACATCCGCAATTGGCCATGATTCAGGGGGATCGCGGCGGCCCGTCCCGCGCCGCCTCGCTTTCCCTCAATGGGCTCGGCCGGTGACGAACTCGACCGCGTCGCGCAAGGCATGTTTCCAGGGCGAGGGCGCGAACAGTTCGAGCGCGTCGCGCGCCATCGCGCCATAATGGCGGGCGCGCTCGATGGTGTCCTCGAGCGCGCGATGCTTCTTCATCGTCAGAAGCGCGAATTCGAGATCGCCGTCGGCAACCTCGCCTTTTTCCAGGGTGCGGCGCCAGAATTCGCGCTCCTGCGCGCCTCCCCGCCGGAACGACAGGACGACCGGAAGCGTGATCTTGCCCTCGCGGAAATCATCGCCCACATTCTTGCCGAGCTTGACCGAGGCGCCGCCATAGTCGAGCGCATCGTCGATGAGCTGAAAGGCGACTCCAAGATTGGCCCCATAGGCGCGGCAGGCGGCGACCTCGGCCTTCGCGCGGCCGGCGAGAATGGGCCCGACCTCGCAGGCCGCGGCGAACAAGGCCGCGGTCTTGGCGCGGATCACCGCGAGATAGGCGTCCTCGGTGGTCTCGGTGTCTTTCGACGCGGAGAGCTGCATCACTTCGCCCTCGGCGATCACCGCGGCGGCGCTGGACAAAACCTCGAGGCAGGAGAGCGAGCCGACTTCGACCATCATCTTGAAGGCCTGGCCCAAGAGAAAATCGCCGACCAGCACGCTCGCCTCGTTCCCCCACAGCACCCGCGCGGCGGCCTTGCCCCGGCGCATGTCGCTCTCGTCGACCACGTCGTCGTGCAAAAGGGTCGCGGTATGCATGAATTCCACCGCGGCGGCGAGCTTGATGTGGCCTTGGCCGCCATAGCCGCAGAGGCCGGCGGTCGCCAGCGTCAGGATCGGACGCATCCGCTTGCCGCCGGAGGCGATGAGATGATTGGCGATCTCGGGGATCATCGTCACGTCCGACCCGGTACGCGACAGGATGGTCTGGTTGACCCTGGCCATATCGCCGGCGACGAGCGCCGACAGCGGCTCGATCAGGTGATCGGCCGATTTGTCCTCGAGTGGAACGACGATTCCCACGCAAAGCTTCCCTTGCCAGACCCCTCGCCGCGACCATAAAGACGGGCCAGCGACGCGGCAAGTGAGCCAATCGAGGTCCGCTCTTGGTCGAAATCCTGCGCACCAACGACCTCGTCCTCATCACCGTCGTCGAATCGATCCTGAAGGCGGAGGGCATCGCCTTTTTTGTCGCCGACCAGCACATGGCCGCGGCCGAAGGGTCGCTCGGCTTCCTGCCGAGACGTGTCCTGGTCGAGGGGCGCGCGGCGGGGCGGGCGCGCCGCCTCATCGCCGAGGCGGGTCTGGGAAAAGAATTGCGCGATGCCTGAGCGGCCGCCTCGACCTGAGACGGCGATTGGGGACGGGCTGACCGAGAATCAATGGCTCGGCGGCCGGCTCACGCTCGTTCAGCCGAAGCGCGGCCATCGGGTGGGCACGGACGCTGCCCTCTTGGCCGCCGCGGCGGGCGCCCGCCAGGGCCGGATCGTCGATGTCGGCGCAGGCGTCGGCGCGGTCGGGCTGGCGCTGCTCGAGCGCTCGCCGCGTGCGTCCGCCGATCTCGTCGAGTTCGATCCAGAGCTCGCGCGGCTCGCCGAGCGCAACGCCGAGCGCAACGGGCTTCAGGCGCGCGCGCGCGTTGTGCGGCTAGATGCGCTGGAGCCCCGCGAGCGCCGCGAGGCGGGGCTCGTCGAATCGGCCGATTGCGTGGTCACCAATCCGCCGTTCTTCGAGGCGCGCGCGGTTCGACCCTCTCCCGACGAAGGCAAAGCGCGCGCCCACGTCCTGCCGCACGCCGAGGCCGGCGCGGGGCTCGCCAACTGGATTTCCGCTTCCCTCGCGATGCTCGCGCCCGGCGGGCTTTTCGTGATGATCCACCGGCCCGAAGCGCTGCGCCCGATCCTGACCGGGATCGGAAGCCGGCTCGGCGGGCTCGCGCTTCTGCCGGTTCATCCGACGAGGGCTGCGAGCGCGCATCGGCTGCTTATCTCGGGCGTGAAGGGCTCGAAGGCTCCGCTGCGCCTCGCGCCAGGGCTGATCCTGCACGAGGCGGACGGCCGGCTCACGGCCGAGGCCGACGCCATCCACCGCGGCGAGCGGCTGATCGACTGGGGCGTTTGAAGGCTGACGCGCGGCCCGTTGATCCGGTCACTGGCCGGCGAGGCGCGGATTCAACCAGTGCGCGAGTTCGTCGCGAGCAAGCGCCATCAAAATGCTCGTAAATGCCAGTAAAATCGCTGGCGTTTACTGGCGCTTATTTTTCGGAATCGGGGTTTTTCAATGGGTTACGGGCGAAGAAAATAACAAAAATCTCCGGAGAGCCTCGACTCGCGCGGCGGTTGTTGTCGAGAGCGTTGCAAGCAGCCATGGCTCCTCAAGTTCCGCCGACTTGCCGGCGAGCGGGAAAAGATCCTGCGCACCAGAATAACCATATGCGAATATTTCTGTTTTTGTCAAGACATTTCACTCGCGGATAATTCTACCCCCAATCGATGTGATTCCTAGAGAGGCTGCGCGGATCCAACTGACGGCTCGAGCCCATGTCTCGGGGGCCGGGAAGCCATTTCATGTTGAAGTGAAGGCCCGGCTATCGCAACGCTATGACGCCCGCCTTGGTT
>DATGHB010000203.1:0-6483 GCA_035308265.1 Roseiarcus sp. | reverse complement strand
CCGAGCGTGCGCGTTCTGGGCCTGACAACCGTCGCAGGCAACGTCGGCCTCAAGCAGGCGACCCGGAACGCGCTGCTGACCGCGGAGATTTGCAAGTCCGACGTCCCGGTCTTCGAAGGTGCGGAGAAGCCGCTCGCCCGCCCGCTTCAGGTCGCGGACTGGTTTCATGGGAAGGACGGCCTCGGCGATCATGGCTACAAGGCCCCGAGGCGGGGAAAGGAGCGCGAGGGCGCGGTCGAGGCGATCCTGCGCCTCTCGCAAGCGGAACCGGACCTGACCCTGGTGACGCTGGGACCGCTCACCAATATCGCGCTTGCGCTTAAGCGCGATCCTAAGCTCGCCGAGCGGATCGGCCGCTGCGTGGTGATGGGCGGGGCGCCTTGCTGTGAAGGCAATGTGACGCCGGCGGCCGAATACAACATCTGGGTCGACCCGGAGGCGGCGCACGCCGTCTTCCGCTCCAAGCTGCCGATCGAAATGATCGGCTGGCACGTCTCGCGCGGCGCGTCCGTCCTGAGAGACGACGAGATCGTCGCGATCGAGGCCATGGGAACGGCGAAGGCGAAATTCGCCATGGAGACGAACAGCCGCGCCCGCGAGGCCTACCACGTCCAAACCGGCGAGGTCGGCCTTTCGCTCGCCGACCCGACCGCGATGGCGGTGGCGCTCGACCGCTCGATCGGCCTTGCGTGGTCTCGCCACCGGGTCGCGATCGAGTGCGAGAGCGAGCTCACCCGCGGCATGACCGTGGTCGACCGGCTGAACGTGAGCGGCGACGAGAACAACGCCGAGGTCTGGCAGGCCGCCGCCGGCAAGGACGGCGCCGACATCCTGTGGACCCTCGACTCGCGCCGGTTCAAGGCTATGCTGAAAGCCGCGCTGGCGGACTGAACGCCAATCATCGGCGCGACAGGCCGGGAAATGGAGACCGTCAATGGAATCCGGCCGCAATCTGCTCGGCGGCGAGACATCGCCCTACCTTCTCCAGCACGCCCATAACCCCGTGCACTGGCGCCCGTGGAGCGCGGAGGCTCTGGCCGAAGCGAGGCGGCGCGACTGTCCGATCCTGCTCTCGATCGGCTACGCCGCCTGCCACTGGTGCCATGTGATGGCGCACGAGTCGTTCGAGGATCCCGAGACCGCGCGGCTGATGAACGAGCTCTTCGTCAACATCAAGGTCGACCGCGAGGAGCGGCCGGACATCGATCACATCTACATGACCGCGCTCCACGCGCTCGGCCAGCAGGGCGGTTGGCCCTTGACAATGTTCCTGACGCACGACGGCGAGCCGACGTTCGGCGGCACGTACTGGCCCCCCGAACCGCGCTATGGCCGCCCGTCGTTCCGGCAAGTCATCCAGTCGGTCGATTCCATCTGGCGCACGCGCCGCGGTGAGATGGAGGCCCGCGGGTCGACGCTCGCCGAGCATCTCGCGAAGCTCGCTCAGGCGAGCCCCGGCCCCGGCGTCGCGCCCGCCGACCTCGACCGCATCGGCGGTGCGCTGCTCAGCGCCGTCGATCCCGTCCATGGCGGCCTGAGAGGCGCGCCGAAATTTCCCAACGCGCCGATCTTCCGCTTTTTCTGGAACGAGATGTTCCGCCGCCGCGAGCCGGCCTTTGGCGAGGCTGTTCGCGCGATGCTCGAAGCGATGAACTCAGGCGGCATCTTCGACCATCTCGGCGGCGGCTACGCGCGCTATTCGACCGACGCCGAATGGCTCGTGCCGCATTTCGAGAAGATGCTCTACGACAACGCGCAAATCCTCGAACTCATGGCGCTTGTCCAGTGCTCATGGCCCGACCCGATCTTCGCCGAGCGGGCGCGCGAGACGGTCGACTGGCTGAACCGCGAGATGCGGGCCGGCGACGCCTTCACCGCTTCGCTCGACGCGGATCAGGACGGCGAGGAAGGCCTCTTCTATGTCTGGCGCGAGGACGAAATCGACGCCGCGCTCGGCGACGCGGCGGCGCAATTCAAGGCCGCCTATGACGTGACGCGGCAAGGGAACTGGGAAGGCCGGACAATCCTCCGCCGCGTCGCTCCCCGCGGCTCGGCGCAAGAGGAAGCCGCCCTCGCCGCCTCCCGCGCGACGCTGTTCGCGCTGCGCGAACGGCGCCCCAAGCCCGGCCGCGACGACAAGGTTCTCGCCGACTGGAACGGCCTCGCCATCGGCGCGCTCGCCCGCGCCAGCGCCGCATTCAGCGAGCCCGCGTGGCTCGACACCGCGCGCGCCGCGTTCGATTTTATCACGGCCAACCTGCGTGGCGCCGACGGGCGGCTCCTGCACGCCTGGCGCGAGGGCCGCCCCGGCGCCCGCGCCCTCCTCGACGATTATGCGTCGATGGGCCGCGCCGCGCTCAGCCTATTCGAGGCGAGCGGCGAGCCTCGCGACCTCGAAGCCTCGCGCGCGCTGGCAAGCGAAGCTCTGGACCTGTTCGGCGACGGCGCGGGCGGCGTCTATCTCACCGCGCGCGACGCGGCCGACGTTCCCGGCGCCCGTCCGCGCCAGGCCCAGGATGGGGCGACGCCGTCCGGCGCGGGGCTTCTCGCGGAAGTTTTCGTCCGCTTGTGGCATCTCACCGACGAGCCGCGCTGGCGGGAGGCGGCCGAAGCGCTCATCCGTGCGGTCTCCGGCGGCGCGGAAGGGCTCGGCGCGAGCCCGCTGATCCTGATGAGCGCCGATGCGCTCGCGCGCGGCGGCTCGATCGTCGTCGACGGGCCGCTCGACGACGCGCGGGCGCGGTCGCTCGCTTCCGTCGCGCTGCGCGCGCCCGACCCGTCGCTGACTGTGCTGCGCCTCGATCGACGCCTCTGGCCAAACGGATCGCCGCGCGACGACCTGCCGCGGGCGGCCGGGCCGGTCGCCATGCTGTGTCAGGGCCAGATATGCAGCCTGCCGGTCACAACGCCGGAAGCGCTGGCGGAACTCCTGGAGGCGCGACGCGAAGGCGCGCCGGCCTGACTTTCAGCCCCGAGCGTCCGCCGACCCCACACCATCCTCGCGCGCCCAGGTCAGGATTCCCCTCGTCGTCGCGCCGTCGAGGAACTCGACCGGCGCCGGGTCGCTCACGATGTGGAGCTCGCCATCGCGAAGCGCAAAGCTGCGCCCGCGCGGCGTTCCGACCCAGCTTGGAATCCAGGCGATGTCGACGTCGGTGACGAAGCGCCCGCCCGGCTCGATCCGGTAGCGGCCGGAATAGGCGAGCAGCTTGCGCCGCGGCGGCGGCTTGTCGCCCGATTTATCCGAGGGTGTGATGATCGCCGCCATCCGCCCGCCTTCATGCAGGATGAGAACGCCGCGCGGGTTTTCGCCATAGGGAAGGATCCGTTCGCCCGTGTCCGTCCGCTCGAGATAGGCCGAGCGCAGAACCCAGACGCCGGTCACTTCGCTCGCTTCGTCGCTCATTGCCCGAGTTCTCCGCGTTGGCGCCCGCCCATTCTGGCCAGTGACGCGCCGTCCGCAAGAGCGCCCGCTCCGGACGTGATTTGACATCTATGCGAGTTATGTCAAAATTGTCCAATGACTCGCGACCGCATCCTGGACTCCGCCGCCAAGGTGTTCGCCCAATACGGCTTCAGGCTCGCCTCGATGGAGCACGTCGCTCAGGAATGCGGCCTGACCCGGCAGGCGCTTTATCATCACTTCGACTCCAAGGAGGCGCTGTTTCGAGCCGTGGTCGAAGCGGTGCACGAAGGCGCGCTCGAAGCCGAGCGGGCGGCGACGGCGCACGAGGAGCAGGCCGGCAAGGGGTTGGCGGATATCGTGGTCGCGCAACTTCAAGCGCGCTATCGCTACCTCCTCGATCGACTGAAGGGCTCCGCTCACGCCGAGGAGCTGATGTCGGAGCACCAGCGTCAGACGGGCGATCTCTATCAGCGCTTCGCCGGCGAGAAATTCAGCCTGATCGTCGGGACCATCGAGCGCGTCGCCGCCGCGAACAAGCTCACCCTCAGAAGCGGTTTGAGGCCGGCCGAACTCGCGCGCTGCATCGAACTCGCCGCGCGTGGGGTTGGTCCCGAAAAGGCGGATCACGGCGCGCTCGGCGATCTCGAACGGTCCATTCGCCTGCTCGTCGCGGGCGCGGTCGCCGAGAAGCCATATGCGATCAAACCTAAAGCTTCGCGGAGGCGTCGATGAGCATCGCCGTCATCAACGGCCGGACCGAGACGCTGCCGGACGATCCCGAGGCGCTGCTCATCGACGTCCTGCGCGATCGGCTCCGGCTCACCGGAACCAAGCTCGTGTGCGGCGCGGGCGTTTGCGGCGCCTGCACGGTCCTCGTCGACGGCGCCCCGCTGGTGAGCTGCCTCCTGCCGGCGAAAGCCGTCGCCGGCAAGACGATCACCACTGTCGAAGGGATAGGCGCAGGCAAGCTGCATCCCGTCCAGCGCGCCTTCATGGCGCTCGATGCCCTGCAGTGCGGCTTCTGCACTCCGGGCTTCATCGTCGAGGCGGCCGCGTTCCACGACGCCTGGCGCGCGGCGCATGGGCCGGCGACGCCCACCCGCCAGGAGATCGCCGCGGCGCTCTCGGGGCACCTGTGCCGATGCGGCGCCTATGACAACATCCTTCGCGCCGTGGCCGACGCCTGCGCCGGACGGTACGATGGCGAGGGGACACGTTCGCCGCGGATCGAGGCGCGCGAGAAGGTGACCGGCGCCGCGGTCTATACCGTCGACGTGCGTCACGAAGGGCAGCTCGAAGGCGTCGTCCTGCGCTCGCCGCACGCCCGCGCCCGCGTGAGGACAATCGATCTCGACCCGGCGCTTGGCTCTCCTGGCGTCGCCGCGGCCATCTCCCTCATCAACGACGACCGCATGGCGAACTTTGCCGGTCAGCCGATCGCCGCAGTCGCCGCTGTGGATCGCCGAAGCGCGCTCGCCGCGCTCGCCGCCGTCAAGGTCGAGTATGAACTCATGGAGAGCGTTGTCGGGCCGGAAGCCGCCCGCAAGGCCGGGGCGCCGATCCTGTTTCCGCGCGGCAAGGGCTCGAGGTACAACGCCGGCGAAGGCGGCGCAGCGCCAGCCTCCTGGTCCGGCAATGTGCGGGGGCCCGCGTCCGCCTTCTCGCTGAAGAAGAAGTCCGCGCGCCGCGCAATCGACAAGGCGCGGGCCGAGGGGAATCCGCTGCTCGTCGAAGGCGCGTTCAAGACCGGGGTCCAGCAGCACACCTGCCTCGAGCCGCACGCCGCGGTGGCGCGCTTCGATGGGGATAAGCTCACCGTCCATGTCTCGACCCAGGCGGTGGCCGACCTCAAGACCAAGATCGCCAAAAGGTTCAAGCTCGATCCCGCCAGGGTTCGGGTCATCGCCGAGCATATCGGCGGCGGATTCGGCTCCAAGGCCACGCTCGGCGACGAGACGATCATCGCAATCAGGCTTGCCGAGGCCGCGAAGGCGCCGGTCCGGGTGGCGTTCGACCGGCATGAGGAATTGTCGGTCGCGGGCTACCGGCCGGCTGCCGAGATCAAGGTCGCGCTTCTGCCGGGGCCCGATGGGGGCTTGAAGGCGCTCTCGCTCATCGCCTATTCCGACGCGGGCGTGGCGATCAATTCGACCGTCGCGGGGCTTGCCCGCCTCATCTATCCGGCGGAAGCCAAGGAGCTTGTCGACCACGACGTGGTGAGCAACCTGCCGCCGGGCTCGGCGTTCCGCGGCCCCGGCGGCCCGCCAATGGCCTTCGCGCTCGAGCAGGCGATCGACGAGGCGGCGCTTCGTATGAAAGTCGATCCCATTCAGCTTCGCAAGCGGTGGGACCCCAATCCCGACCGCCAGCGTCTCTACGATTGGGCGGCGTCGCTCGACACATGGCGCGCGCGTCCCCTCCCCGGGACCGAGAGAGGCCGCTATCGCCGCGGCGTCGGCGTCGCCGCCGGCTACTGGCTCTATCTCTGGCAGCTCGGAACCAAAGTCGCGCTCGCGCTTCGCAACGGGCGCCTCGTGGCGAGCGTCGCGACGCAGGACATCGGCACGGGCGCGCGCAGCGTCATCGCCGAGACGGTCGCGCGCGAATTCGCGCTGGAAGCGCATGAGGTCGAGGTCCGCATCGGGGATTCCGATTTGCCCGACGGACCGGCGTCCGCCGGCAGCCGCGTCACCGCGTCGGTCGTCCCGCCGCTGCTCGCGGCGGCGGCCAAGCTGAAGGCTGGCGTCGTCCAGAAGACGGGACGCCAGCCGGCGCCCGGATCGAACGCGCCGTGGCGGGAGCTCATCGCCGCTTCGCCCGATTTCGAGGTCGAGGCCGAGCGCGCCGAGGACAGCCCACGCACGGTCTACGGCAACAATTCGCTGCTCAAGGACGCCGGGATGATCGGCTGGATCTTCGGCTTCATGCTGCGCCGCTCCTCGCATATCGCGGTCGGCGCCGGAGCGCCGAGCTCGGTGCAGGTGATCGAGGTCGAGGTCGATACCTGGCTCGGTCACGTCCGCGTGCTCCACGTCCACACCGGGATCGCGGTCGGCAAACTCGCAGCGCCCGCTTTG
>DATGHB010000202.1:0-2009 GCA_035308265.1 Roseiarcus sp. | reverse complement strand
CGGTCGTCGCAGCGCGCAGTCTCGAAGGCGAGATCGTCTCCTTCGACCTTAGCGAAAACGAGCACGAGCGGCACATCCTCGCCCGCACCCGCGTCCCAGCGCGCGTCAATCCCGAGACGGCGACGGAGGCCAAGCGCATTGCCGGCCTCGTGCTCGAAGCGCTAGAATACGTTGGCGTACTGGCTGTCGAGCTGTTCGTTATCCGCGACCGGCACGGGCGCGAGGGGCTGATCGTCAACGAGATCGCGCCCAGGGTGCATAATTCCGGCCATTGGACGATCGAAGGCGCGCAGACGTCGCAGTTCGAGCAGCATATCCGCGCGATCGCCGGCTGGTCGCTCGGCGCCCCGACCCGGCGCGGCCGGGCAGAGATGCACAATCTGATCGGCGAGGACGCCGAGGATTGGCGCGACATCCTCGCCCAGCCGGATCTTAGCCTTCATCTCTACGGCAAGCTCGAAATCCGCCCCGACCGCAAGATGGGCCACGTGACGCGCATCTTCCCCGAAACGCCGCCCGCCTAGCCGGTGTCGATGACCCCGGCTAGACGCGATCATCTATCGCGTTACTGAGCGCGCCTGTCCAGGCTCAGACAGATGTGAGACGGGTTGATTGAGAGATGGGGTTCCCTGAGGCTCGGGTTGTCGAAGCTCGAATCATAGGAGAACCCCATGCAGGTTTTTGGCCTGCCCCGGCAGATTATCAGGAACGGACGGGCGGCGTCGCGTCTTCTCGCCGCGCAGACCCCCACTATCGAAGCGGAGAGAAGACGCGACGCCGTGGCGCGCTGGCTCAAGGGGCGCGCGGCCGGGCTTTCGGCCGCGCAGGCCGCGCAAGTGGTGGGCGCCTCCCGCTCCACCCTCGACCGCTGGCGCAAGCGCGCCACCCCGCACAGCCGGCGTCCTCGTCGCCTGCGCCGCCCGAACCGCCCCGCAGGCTTGGCGGGCGCCGTCGAGCGTCTGCGGCTCGACTTTCCGATGTGGGGCAAGGCCAAGATCGGTCCCCTCGTGCGCGAGCTCGGCTTTGCCGTCAGCGACGCCACGGTCGGACGGATCCTGAGCGATCTCATCAAGCGCGGACGTGTGGCCGCCGCACCCGACCTCGTGCGCAAGATCGGTCCGCGCTCCGCCCCAAAAAAGCGGCCCTACGCCGTACGCAAGCCGAGCCATGTCGCCTTCGAAAAGCCAGGCGACGTCGTCCAGATCGACACCCTCTCAATCTCGATCCTGCCCGGCCAGGCGATCAAGCACTTCACCGCCTACGATCCCTTCGCCAAGTGGACCGTCGCCAAACCCTATAAGCGCGCCACCGCCAGGAACGCCGCCGAGTTCCTGGCCCGCGTGCGCGCGCAAATGCCCGATCCCGTCAGAGCCGTTCAAATCGACGGCGGAAGCGAGTTCATGGCCGAGTTCGAGCAAGCCTGCGCCGACGCCAAAATCCCCCTCTATGTCCTTCCGCCCCGATCGCCAAAGCTCAACGGAGCCGTCGAACGCTGCAACGGCGCCTGGCGCTACGAGTTCTACGCCTGCTCCGACCTCCCCCTCGAAATCGATAAAATCGAAAAACGCGTCGATGCCTTCCAGCACCTCTACAATAACCACAGGCCTCACGGCGCCCTTGCCGGTTTGACCCCGGCAAAGTACCTCTCAATCCGCCGAGCCACCCAAACACCCCATCCGTCTCATATGTCTTGAGCCAGGACAAGCGCTCGACTCCCGCGTCCCTTTGCGATAAGAGCCGCGCCTCAACTGAAAACAGCGCGCCGAAGCGCTCGCCGGACCTTTCGAGTTCCGGCGTCACGGCAGGAGTTATGACAATGAACGTGATCGAACAGATCGAGGCCGAGCACGCGGCCAATTTGCCCGGCGCCAAGATGCCGGCGTTCCAGCCGGGCGACACCGTCGTCGTCAACGTCAAGGTCAAGGAAGGCGAGCGCACCCGCGTTCAGGCCTACGAGGGCGTCTGCATCGCGCGCGCCGGCGGCGGCCTCCAGGAGAGCTTCACCGTCC
>DATGHB010000201.1:0-5840 GCA_035308265.1 Roseiarcus sp. | reverse complement strand
AAGACCTTCACCGACGCGATCGCTCGCGTCAGCGAGGCGACGCGCAAGCATGGAAAGTCTCTTGGCCGCCTGGTCCCCACAGTTGAGGAGGGGATCGATCTTTTCGGTCAGGGGTTCGATTTCATCTGCTATTCCGGCGACGTCTGGGTGCTGCACGACGCGCTCAAGGGGGCAATCGACCGATTGCGGGAAGGCTGCATCGCGACGGGCAAGCCGAAGAAAGCGGGAAGCAAGCGATGAGCGCGGCCTTTCGGGTCGCCCTGTCCGACGATTTCCGCAAGCCCGACGGCTCGCCGGTCTATCCCGATTTCGACCTCGAGCCGCTGCACCGGACGCCGAATGTCGAGTTCGCGTATCTTGAGCCGCGCGATCCGGTGGAGGCCGGCCAGCTCGAGGATTTCGATGCGCTGATTCTCCTCGGGCGCCGGTTCACGAAAGACAGCATTCATGCCAACGGCCGGCTCGCTGTCGTCGCCCGGTTCGGCGTCGGCTACGACACGGTCGACGTGGAGGCGTGCACAGGGGCTGGGATTGCGCTCGCCATCACGCCGGACGGCGTGCGCAGGCCGGTCGCCGTCTCGATCGTCACGTTCATGCTGGCTCTCGGCGGCAAGCTCATGGTCAAGGACCGCCTGACCCGCGAAGCCGCGGCCGGCTTCGCCAGACGGGGCGAATACATGGGGCTGGGCCTCGTCGGGCGCACGCTCGGATCGATCGGAATCGGCAATATCGGAGCCGAGCTTTTCCGTCTGATCAAGCCCTTCGACATGAGGTTGATCACGCACGACCCTTACGCGGACAAGACGCTCGCCGCCGAGCTTGGAGTCGAGCTCGTCGGTCTGGCGGACGTGTTCCGGCGTTCCGACTTCGTCAGCGTGAGCTGCCCGCTGACACCGCAGACCCGCCATCTCGTCAACGCCGACCGCCTCGCCCTGATGAAGCCGACCGCCTGTCTCATTAACACCGCGCGGGGACCGATCGTCGACCAGAAGGCGCTGACCAAGGCGCTTCAGGAGCGCCGGATCGCGGGCGCCGGACTCGATGTCCTCGAGAAGGAGCCGCCCGACGCCGACGATCCGATCCTCAAGCTCGACAATGTGATCCTCGCTCCGCACGCGCTTTGCTGGACCGATCAGTGCTTCGCCGGCAACGGCGCCGCCGATGTCCGCGCGGTTCTCGACGTCCGGCACGGCCGCGCGCCGCGCGCCGTCGTCAACCGCGACGCGCTCGAAACCGCGGCCTGGAAAAATCGCCTGGCCGGGCTCCGGAAGCGCCTCGGCGAGTAGGCGCGCCTCCTATTCCACGACCGGCGCGGCCGAGGCGGCGGCCGTCCGGTCGGCTTGGGCGCCCCGTCGCTGCCGCCGCGCCGCCGCCTGCACCGCAAGCCCGACCGCGAGGATCAGCATCGAGCCGTTGAAAAGAGGCTCGACGAAGAACGGCGCGCCGAGCTGGTTGAGGCCCGCGACCGTCACGGCGAGCACCGCGACCGCGAGCACCGTCCCCCACACATTGACCCGGCCGGGGCGAACCGAGGTCGCTCCGAGAAGCGCGGCCGTGAAGGCCGGCAGCAGATATTCCTGGCCAACCGAGCTCTGGCCGACCTGAAGCTGGGACTGCAGCACGACCCCGGCGAAGGACGCGAGCGTTCCCGCCGCGACGAATGCGAGGGTAATGTAACGCCTGGCGGAAATGCCATTGAGCTCGGCCGCGCGGGGGCTCGCGCCGAGGACGTAGAGATATCGGCCGAGCGGCAGATACTCGAACACCACCCACAAGGTCAGGCTGACGATCAGCGCATAGATCGCGGGAGCGGGGACGATCCACAGGTTGCCGGAAATGGCGAGGAACTCGGGCGGCAGCGAGGCCAGCACCTGCTGGCCGCCGGTGTACCAGGCGTTGAGCCCGTAGAGAATGGTGCCCGTTCCGAGCGTCGCGATGAAGGAATCGATCTTCACCCGCGTGACCAGGAGCCCGTTCGCGAGTCCGACCGCGGCGCCCATCACGAGCACCGCGCCGACCGCCGCCTCCCACGACCAGCCCTGACCTTGCAACCCGATCGCCAGCACCTGCGAGATGCCGACGTTGAAGCCGGCCGAAAGATCGAACTGGTTCGCCACCATCGGAATGAACACCGAGAGCGCGACCAGAAGCTGCACCGACTTGTTGTTGAGAATGGAGCGGATGTTGAAATAGGTCAGAAAGGTGTCCGGCTTCAGAAGCGAGAACACGATCACCAGGAGAATGAAGAGAACGAGCAGTCCCCAGGCGGAGATGGCCCGCGTCAGAACCGCGCCGATCGAGGTTTCGCCCGCGCGCTTCATGACAACGCTCCATGGCGCTCGGCCGGCGTTCCGCCGGAAGCCGTCTGGGTGAGCGCGGCGACCGTCAGGCGCTCGCGCGGAATCTCCGCCACCACGCGCCCGCGGCTGAACACCAGCGCCCGGTGGCAGACCCGCTCGACCTCCTCGAAATCAGATGAGATGAGGAGAACCGCGAGGCCGCGGCTGAGCGAGAGCTGCAGCAGGTGGTAGATGTCGGCCTTGGCGCCGACGTCGACGCCGATCGTCGGCTCCTCGAGGATGAGAAGCCTAGCCTCGGTCTCCATCCAGCGGGCGACGATCACTTTCTGCTGGTTTCCGCCCGACAGCGTCGCCGCGGGCTCTTCGGCGCTGGCCGTCTTGATCGAGAACCGGCGCACCGCGTCGTTCGCCCGCTTAAGCTCCTCGACGCGGGACACGAATTCGAGCACGCCTTTGCCGCTCGCCGCGGGATTGAGATAGATGTTCTCGCGCACCGCGAGATTGGCCGCGATCCCTTCCTCGGCGCGGCGGCTCGATACAAAGCCGATACCCTGCGCCATCGCTTCGGCCGGACTCCTGAGCGCGACCGGTTCGCCGTCGAGCGTGACCCGTCCTGACGAGACGCGCGTCTCGCCGAAGATCGCCCGCCCGATCGTGTGATGGCCGGCGCCCCGCAACCCGACGAGCCCGAGCGTCTCGCCTTCAGCGACCCAAAACGAGACCGGACCCACGCCCTGGGCGGCGAGCCCCTGGACGGTCAGCGCGACGCGCTGCGCCGCCGCCGCTGGCTTGACGAACGCGTCGCTCATCGAGCGTCCGACGATCATCCGCACGAGATCGTCGGCGTCCGTGTCGCGCGTTGCGGCCGTCGCCAGCCGCCGGCCGTCGCGAAGAACCGTGACCCGGTCGGCGATCCTGAACACCTCGTCAAGGCGATGGGTGACGTAGACGACGCCGATGCCGTTCGCGCGAAGGCGCCGCAGCGTCGCGAGCAGGCGTTCGACATCCGCCTCCGGCAGCGCCGCGGTCGGCTCGTCGAGAACCAGGATGTCGGCTTTGATGGCGAGCGCCCGGCCGATGGCCACGAGCGAGCGTTCGGCCGCCGGCAGCGACGAGATCGGCGCGTCGGGATCGAGATCGGCGCCCATGATCGCGAGCGCCTCCGCCGCGGCCTCCCGCACCCGCGCCCACGAGACGAGGCCGAGGGGCGAGCGCGGATAGCCCGTCTGGATGGCGACATTCTCGGCGACGGTCATCCATTCGACGAGGCCGAGGTCCTGATGAATGAAGGCGATCGGCAGGCGATCGTGGGCGGGACGGGCTGGCCTTCCGGCGAACGCGATTTCGCCCGCGTCGGCGTCGTAAACGCCCGCCAGGATCTTGATCAGGGTCGACTTGCCGGCGCCGTTCTGCCCGAGCAGCGCATGAACCTCGCCGCGGCGGACATCGAAGTCGACATGATCGAGCGCGACCGTCGCGGCGAAGCGCTTGACGAGCCCGGTCATGACGAGGAGAGGCCCGCCGTCCCTAGACGGTTCTTCGACAAGGTCCATGGATGCTCCGCCGTCCGATCGTTCGACGAGCGAAACGACAATCGGCGAGGGGCCGGCGGGCCAAGCCCGCCGGACGCCCCAAGGCTACTTCACGCCCCAGATGTCGAGATAGTGCTGCTTATAGTTGTTGCTGGGGATGAAGGTGTTCTTGTCCCCGCCTTCGGCGTGAATGTTCTCCCTGGTGACCAGGAAGGGCGGCTGGATGAAGCCGCTCGGCGGCTCGTTGTGGAACGCGCGGTTGAGTTCGTCGACCGCCTGCCAGGCCTGCAATTCGATCGGCTCCGGCACGGTCACGACCTGATACTGGTCGCCCTTGCGGATGCGGTCATAGGCCGAACGATTGCCGTCGGCGGCGATCAGTTTCACCTTGGACGGATCGACGCCGCCCGAGCGCAAGGTCGGCACCGCGAAGTCCCAGTCATTGTCCCCGACCGAGGTCGCATAGAGCGGCAGGCCGAAGCGCTGGATCCAGCTCGTGGTCAATTGCGGCTGGCGCTGCGCCGCTTCCGAAGCCGGCGAACTGACGTATTCCAGCACCTTGCAGCCGGCGCATTTCTCGAACTCATCCTTGGTCGCCATCGATTTGACCTTGGCGATGGCGTATTCGTTGTGGCTGAGGATCACCACGCGCGCCTTGCCGTCCGAGTCGGCGATCGCCCAGTCGGCCTCCGCCTTTCCCATTTCGCGCGGGTCTTCCTCGATATTGAACACGAGATTGAGGTCCGGCTGCGGCCCGGGGAGCCCTGCGGCGTGCAGGCCAACGAACTTGATCCCCCGCGCCACGCCCGCCTTGATCGGGTCGTGCAGGCTCGCGGCGTCGGCGAACAACGCGATGCCGTCAGGCTTGAGCGCGATTGCCTGGTTCATGCCGGCGAGCCACGAGGTCGGACTGCCCTTTCCGTCGATGACGGTAACGTCCCATCCGAGCTTCTGCCCGGCTTCCTTGATGTAGCCGCCGTAGAGGTGGGAAATGTCGTTCTGCTCGTCCCCCGACAGGTAGACGATCTTCTTGCCAGGCTCCGGCTTCGGGCCTTTGGTCGGCCCCTCCCACGCAGTTTGCGGCCCGGCGTATTTGGCGACCGCGGCCTTAGCGTCGGCGACCGCGTCGGCGAAGGCCGGCGCGACCGTTAGCGCGCCTGCAAGGGCGACGATGGCGCCGGCGATCAGTGTTGATGTACTGACGTGAGTCTTCATTGGCGTCTTCCTCCCTGTTTGTTCAAGCCCCGAGGCGCCGCTTCTATCGCGGCGCCATTCCTTTGTCTCCCGCTCGATCGCGTCGGCTCAATGGACAGGGTCCAGCACGACCACCGGGATCTCGCGCTCGGTCTTGAGCGCATAATCGGCGTAAGGGGGCCAGAATTCGACCGCCTTTTTCCAAAGCCGCGCCCGTTCCTCTCCGGTCGCTGTCCTTGCCCGCGCCTTGAGCTTCCTGGTCCCGACTTGCACCTCGACGTCCGGGTTGGCGAGGAGGTTGCGATACCACCCCGGGTGCTCGGGCGCGCCGCCCTTCGAGGCGACGACGAAATGCCTGTCGCCGTCCGTTCCATAAAACAGCGGGAATATGAACTTCTCGCCCGACTTACGGCCGGTGGTGGTCAGAAGCAGCGCCGGCGCCGTGATCTCGCCTCGCCCCGGCACGTCTCTCTTCATCATGTGCCCCTCGGTTCCGCCGCTGGCGAGATAGAGGTTGGCGTGTTCGACCATCCAGCCCGGCAGGTTCGGCGCGAGTTTCGCTTCGGTCATCTTGGCTCTCCTTCAAAGCTTGACAACGACTATAGCGCCGGGCGCGAGCGCCGGCCAATGCGGTGGATGCCCCTCGTTGCCATGCCGGATCGCAGCCGTTAGGTTCGCTCCAACGACGCCGCCGCGTTGCCGCGGAGTGCGAGAACCAACAGGATAAGGAGAAGACAATGGCGGCGATACCCGCGGACTATCTGGATTTGCTGCAGAAGAAAAAAGCGTTTGCCCACCTGGCGACGATCATGCC
>DATGHB010000200.1:0-28783 GCA_035308265.1 Roseiarcus sp. | reverse complement strand
CGACCACCGGCGACGGCCTTGTCGCGGCGATGCAGGCGCTCTCGGTGGTGCACAAGGCGGGCAAGCCGGCGAGCGAGGTGTGCCGGCGGTTCGAGCCGGCGCCGCAGGTGTTGCGCAGCGTCCGCTTCAGGGGCGCCAAGCCGCTCGAGCATCCGGCGGTGACCAAAGCGATCGCGGCGGCGACCGCGCGGCTCGGCGACCGCGGCCGCCTTGTGGTCCGCCCCTCCGGCACCGAGCCAGTCATCCGGGTGATGGGCGAAGCCGACGATCAGGCGCTCCTCGACGCCCTGGTCGGAGAGGTCTGCGAAGCCATCGCCGCCGCCTGAGCAGGCTTCAGCGCCAGGCGCCGGCCGATGCGCCCAGCGCCGCGTCCCGCGCGATGTCACGCGCGCCTTGCGGGTATCGTTTCGTTGCGGGCCCATTGTCGCTCGAAGGCCCACACGTCCTCGAAACCGATGAGGCTCTGAAACTCGCGGAAATTGAACAGCGGCAGATTGGGCGAGCTGGAGGTCCCCTCGGCCTTGAACACGCGAAGCGCGTTCTCGATCGCCGCCGCCGCCGCAAGCCCGGTGATGGAGGGGTAGATGGCCAGCGCATAGCCGATCTCGGCGAGTTCGGTCTTCGAGCGGATCGGCGTCTTTCCGCCGTCCGCCATGTTGGCCATCATCGGCTTGCGGATGCGCTTGCAGGCTTCCCGCATCTCGGCCTCGCTTTCGAGCGCTTCGAGAAACACGATGTCGGCCCCGGCCTCCGCATAGGCCTCGCCGCGCTTCATGGCGGCTTCGAAGCCTTCGGGCTGACGCGCGTCCGTTCGCGCGATGACCATCATGCCCTCGGAATCGCGGCGGGCGGCGCAGGCGACCCTGATCTTCTCCACCATGTCGATGGCCGGCACCACCCGCTTGAACGGCGTGTGGCCGCACTTCTTCGGGAATTCCTGGTCCTCGATCTGAATCGCGACCACGCCCGCGTCCTCATAGCCGCGCACCGTGTGGTGGACGTTGAGGAGCCCGCCGTAGCCGGTATCGGCATCCGCGATCACGCTCGCCTCGACAGCGCGCGCAAGCGTCGAGACCCGGTCGAGCATCTGGGTGTAGGTCGCGATGCCGGCGTCGGGCAGGCCGTAGCCCGAGGCGGTAAGCCAGAAGCCCGAAGCGTAAACGAAATCGAAGCCGACCTTGCTGGCGATCACCGCGGCGATCATGTCGTGCAGGCCCGGCGCGGCGACGAACTCGCCCGCGCGCAGCGCATCGCGAAGACTTCGCTTGGTCATGGGGAGCATCCTCTCGACGTTGCGCCGCGCGTCAGTCCATCGCCTGGCGCTTGCGGACCAGTTGGGAAATCGCGACGGCGATCACGAGGCCGCCGCCGTAGAACAGATTCTGCACGTAGCTATCGGCGCCGAGGAAGTTCAGCCCCAAAATGCCGGTCGACAGAAAGTAGACGGCGACGAACGCGCCCCAGGCGTTGAAACGCCCCGGATAGATCGCGGTCGAGCCGAGAAAGGCGGCGGCGAAGGCGGGCAGCAGGAAGGCGAGGCCGGAGGTTGGATCGGCCGAACCTCGCATCCCGACATAGAGCACGCCAGCCAGAGCGGCGATGAAGCCCGCGGCGATAAGCGAGAGCGCCCGCACCCGCTCGACCTTCACGCCCGACAGGCGGGCAACCTCGCGCCCGCGCCCGACGAAAAGCAGGCGCCGCCCCGCCGCGGTATGTTCGAAAACATACCAGAGAACGACAGTCAGGATGAGCGCGTACCAGAACAGCATCGCCACGCCGAGAAGCCTGGTCCCGTATACGACCGCCACCAGCGACGACAGCGATTGTCCGAACACCACCGCCGAATTCGAGATCCAGAGGACGACGCCGCTGACGAAATAGCCCACTCCAAGCGTGACAATCAGCGAATGGATACGAAAATAGAGGATGAAGAAGGCGTTGACCGCTCCGATCAGCACACCGGCCGCGAGCGCGAGCGCGACCGCAACCGCGATCGGAACGCCGCCCTTGACGTTCAGAATGGCCACCAGCATCGCCGCAAAGGTCAGAGTGCTCGCAACCGACAGATCGAAATCGCCCGCGGTCAGCGGTATGGTGAGGCCGAGCGTGAGCACCACGACGGTCGCGTTGAAGCCCAGCATCGACGCATAGGGCGGCCAGGTGAACATGGTCGGCGTGAACGCGCCGAACAACAGGATCAGCGCCGCCCAGGCCGCGACGAGCCCGTATTTCTCGGCGACCGTCTTGAAATCGAGCCGGTCCGCGGCGCCGCCTCGATCGGCGACCTCAGATTCGAGCGCGCGCAGCTTCGCCTCGAGGGCTGCGATGCGCTGCTCGTAGAGGGCCAGATCGTCGGGCTCGCGGGCGTTCATCGCGAAGGAAGCGCTCCGATGGTCAGGCGATGGCGGTCATGGAATGGTAGCAGCATTCCGCGATCGATTCCTTGGTGGCTTTCGCGCCCTGAAGCTCGGCCACGATCTGGCCGCGCGAGAAGACGAGGACGCGATGGCAGATCTGCGCGAGCTGCTCGAAATCCGTAGAGGCGACGACAAGCCCGGCGCCTTCGAGGCTCGCGGCGTCGAGGGCCGCGAACAGCTGCTGCCGGGCGCCGACGTCCACGCCCTGCGTCGGTTCGTCCAGGAGGATCAGCTTCGGTTTCGTCTGCAGCCACTTGCCGAGCAGCGCTTTCTGCTGGTTTCCGCCAGAAAGCGCCGCCAGCGGCAGAGCCGGCAGGTTCGGCCTGACGGCGAAGGCCCGGCCAAGCTCCAGCGCCGTCCGGGCCATGCGCCCGCGATCCAGGCCGAAGCCGCGGCGCATCTCGTCGAGGACGGGAAGGAGCACGTTCTCCGCAACCGGCAAGGCGCCGACGCCGGCCGCGCCCAGCCGGTCGCCGGGAAGAAAGACGACGCCGGCGGCGACTGCGCTGCAAGGGTCGATCGTCGCCAATTCGATAGCATCCGCCTGGCCGATCGCCAGCCGCCCGGCCCGCGCCGGCTGGGCGCCATAGACGGCGCCGCAGACCCGGTCGAAGCCCGAGCCGATCAGACCCGCGAGGCCAACGACCTCGCCCTTGCCGACTTCGAACGAGACCGGCCCCAGGCCCGGCGCCAGGAGGCCGTCGACCCGGGCGACGGGCGAGTGCGAGGTTCCGGTGAGCGCATGGACGTGAAAGGGCTGGACCGCCCGCCCGACGATCCTCTCGACAAAGTCCTGTGCGGTGGACCGTCTCGTCTCGAGGACCCCGACCAGGGCGCCGTCGCGGAGCACGGTCGCCCGGTCGGTAATCTCCATCACCTCGTCGATGTCATGGCTGACAAAAACGACGCTGGCGCCCTCGGCCACCACGCGCCGGATCAGTCCGAAGAGCTGGTCGACCCCGACTTTCGGCAGAAAGGGCGTCGGTTCGTCAAGCACAAGCAACCGCCCGCGGCCCGAATCGGCAGCCCCAAGATCCTCGAGCGCGCGAACGATCGCGAACATCGCCTGCTCCGCCGCGGACAGGCTCGAGACAGGCGCGCGCGGGTCCAACGCGAGGCCGTAGCGCGCAAGCGCCTCGCGCACCGATTGATGCTCCCGGCGCCATGAGAGATTCCAGTCAGCTCCGTTGGAGAGCTGGCTCAGACGGAAATTCTCGGTCAGCGAAAGGGTGGGAATCAGCGCCAGGTTCTGGTGGACGAAGGCCAGCCCCAGCGCCTTTGCGTATCCGGCGGGCGCCGGAAGCGGCAGGTCCTTGCCGAACAGCGCGATCCGGCCGCCCGGTTCGGGCGCGTAGAATCCGGCCAGGATCTTTATCAGCGTCGATTTCCCGGAGCCGTTGCTGCCGAGGAGGCCGTGCACCTCTCCGCGGCGCACGGTCAAATCGAGATTGTCGAGCGCGAGAGCCCCGCCGAACCGCTTGGAGAGCCGCTTCACGACCAGCGCATCGCTTGGGCGTGCGCTGGAAGCGGTCCCGGCGGGGCTTGACGTCACTGAACGCCCCAGAGCTTCTTGAAGCCGGCGATATGGGCGTCGCCATAGCCGTCGTTGAAGGTCGCGGGCTTGCCCGCGGTCGCGACGTTCGCCTTGTCGAAGATGTAGGCCGGCGTATTGAGCCTGGTGACCTTTCCCTTGCCGCACAACAGGCGCATGTCGGCGTCGATGCCGGCCATTCCGACCCAGCCCAGCGACTCGCCGACATCCATCTCGACGACGTCGCCGTCCCGCATCATGTCGAGGACGAATGGCGTACCGTTGTAGGAGACGATCTTCGCCTTCGATCCAGCGCCCTGAATCGCCGGAACGACGAACTGCGCCATCGAATCATAGACGGGCAGCACGTAGTTGATCGTCGGGTCAGCGAGCAGGGCCGCCTGGACGGCCGGCTGAATCTTGGTCGCCCACTCGGTCACCGGCGTATTGATGTACTTGGCCTTGCAGTCGGGGCACTTCTCCTTGAGGTAACCCATGACCGCGTTCTTGATGGGCGTCGTCGGCGTGATCTCGTCGGGGCCGAGAACGATGGCGTTGACCTTGCCGCCGGTCTTAGCGATCGCCCACGCGGCGATGATATTGCCGACCGTGACATAGTCGGTGTTCGCCGCGCCATCGAGGAAATCGGGCGCCTTCTGGGTCGTGGCGTCGTAGTCGTGGGTGACGGTGACCTTGACCCCCTTCTTGCGCGCTTCGGCGATCTGCGGCGCGATGAATTCCGGCGGCAGACCGCCCTGGAGATCGATGAGGGTATAGCCTTCGTCCACAGCCTTGTTGATACCCTGGGTCCACTGGTCGGGCGACATCTGCGTCTCCCAGGTCTTGATCGGAAAGCCGACGATCTTCGCCGCCTGCTCCATGCCCTGGCTGATCGCGACGTTGAACGGGTTGGCGTTGGTCAGGGGAATGACGAAGATCTTCTTCCCCGCCATGCAGGCTTTCGCGTCAAAGGCTGGCCCCGGCGGGTCGAAGGCCGGCAACTTGGAATATTTCTCGACCAACGCCTTTGCGTCGGCCACGCCATCAGCCAAGGCAGGGGCCGCGGCCATCGCGACGGCGGCTCCGAGAAGCGCGCCAAAACAGGTTATCGTCTTCATGCCCTTCCTCCTCCACCTGACGCGCGCCGGTCAAACGCGCGCCCTCTCCCGATCGCGCCAATGCGCATTCGCCCTGAAATAGCCGGCGACCTTCGCCTCGGACACGACATCCGCGTATTTGGCGCTCATGTCGTAGAGGTTGGCCTCGTGGGGGCGCGGGTCGCGGTCGCCGACCGCCTCGCGCGCGATCAGCGTGATGAAGCCATGGCTCATGCTGTCGATGCAGGTCGCGCGCACGCAGCCCGACGTGGTGACGCCTGTAATGACAAGCGTGTCGACGCCTGCGCTGGTGAGCGAAGCCGACAGACTCGTGCCGAAGAAGGCGCTGGGATACTGCTTCGTGACGACGAATTCATCGTCGTACGGTTTGAGGCCTTCGGCGAAGGCCTGGGTCGACTCGCCCTCGACGAAACAGGCGAGCGGCGGCGCCTTGCGGAAAAAGACGCCCCCGTCGGCGCCCCCCTTGCGGTAGCGCACTTCGGTCAAAATCACCGGAATCCCCGATTCGCGGGCCACACCACGCAAGCGCAGCGCGGCTTCAAGAGCCGACTGACACCCTCCGCCGCCGAACAACGGCGACTTCGGGTCGTAATAGGCCTGGGCGAAATCGACGAGGATCAGCGCCGGCCTGCGGCCCCAGGCCTGCGTGGCGTGGTAGCCGGCCCGGGCGTAGTTCGCGTCCAGCGCCTCGGCGGGTTCGTCGCTCACGTGTCCTTCTCCTATTCCGCCGCGGTCCGGTAGTGCGCCATGAAGCGCGGCTCGCGCGGCGCCTCGAAGCCGGTCTCCGCCTTGCAGCGTCCGCGCAGTTCCGCGATCGACTTGAAGCCGCGGTCGAAGAGCGAGGCCGGCCCGCGCGAGGCGGCCATGTCGCGGCGCAGAATTTCGGTCGCCGCCTTGTCGACGCGGCCGTCCGCGGTCAGCACCACGCCATAGCGGCGGGCGCCGTCGGCTGTCACCAGGCGCCGCGCGACGTCGGCGGCCACCTTTTCCGCCTCGCGCTTCAGGGGGTCGCCCCATCCGCCGCCGCCCCAGGTGTTGAAGTGCAGGACATCGCCGGGCTCGACATGGATGCGGTCGCACTTGGAGGGGATGTTTTCCTTGCGCCCGTTCTTGCGGACCAGCGTCTTGCTCGACCGCATCCCCGGCAAGCCGCCATTGACGCCCCAGGGATAGGTGAACCAGCGGTCGTCGTGGATCGAGATCTCGCCCGCCTCCAGCATCTCATAGGCGATGGTGATGCCGTTGCCGCCGCGATGCAGGCCCGCCCCGCCCGAATCGGGCAGCGTGGCGTATTCGAGGATGCGCAGCGGAAAATAGGCCTCGAGGAATTCGTTCGGAACGTTGGTGAAGGCGGGCCATAGCGAATGGCCGTCCGGTCCGTCGCCGGCCGGGCGGCCCGGAATGCCGCCGAAGCCGATCTGGAAGAGCTGATACCATTCGCCCTTCCCATTGAAGCCCGAATACATGAAATGCGGGCTGTCGGAGAAGCCCGCGGCGTTCAGCGCCTCCGGCGCCCCCTGCCCGAGCAACCCGCCCATCAGGTCGAAGATGCGCCCGAGCATGTGGGTGCGGCAGGATAGCGCCGCCGGCTTGCGGGGCTTCAGGATGCAGCCGGCGGGAATACGCACTTCGAGCAGATCGTAGAAGCCGTCGTTGAACAGGATCTGCGGGTCGAACAAATTGATCGTGAACGCCCCGAAGAACATCTTGAACATCTCCTCGTTCAACAGGAAGTTGATCGAGGACAAGGATTGCGGATCGCAGCCGTCGAAGTCGAAGATCGCCTTGTCGCCCTCGCGCCACAGCGTGCAGGCGATCTTGAACGGCCCGTTCCCCATGCCGTCGTCATCGATCCAGTCCTCGAATTTCGCGCGGTGCGAGCCTTCGGGGATGATCATGCGGATGATCGCAGCCATCGCGCGCCGGTTGCGGTCAAGCATCTCCCACATCGCAGAAATATAGGTGTCGACGCCGAAGCGGGCGATGTTCTCGCGCACCCGCCGCTCGGCGAGGCGGAGCGCCGCGACGATGGCGAAGAAGTCGGACCGGTTCCAGTGCGGCATGCGGCTGTTGCCGAGCATGATCCGGAGGATGTCCTGGTTCAGTTCGCCGTTGCGGAAGATCTTCACCGGCGGGACGATCGTCCCTTCCTCGTAGATCATCTTGGCGTCGGTCGGCAGCGAGCCGGGCACCTTGCCGCCGACATCGGTCATGTGTCCGAACATCGCCGCCCAGGAGACGAGCCGTCCGTCGAGGAAGATCGGCATCATCAACAGCCAGTCGTTGAGATGGCTGACGGCGCCGGCGCAGGAGTAGGGATCGTTGGTGATGAAGACGTCGCCGTCCTCGATCGTCCCGTCATAGCCGGCGATGAAGCCGTGCAGGAACGAGCCGAACTGCCCAACCACCATTTTGCCTTCCTGGTTGGCGATCAGGGGGAAGGCGTCGTGCTGCTCGCGAATGCCGGGGCTCATGGCGGTGCGGAACAGGACCGCGTCCATTTCGACGCGGGCGTTGCGCAACGCGTTCTCGACGATGTCGAGGGTGATCGGATCGACCGCGACCCTTTTGAAGGAGGTGGGGTTAGCCTCGACGATTCTGGCGGGCATGAAGGCGCTTCCTTGAGAACGTTCAACCGATCGGCCGGATGAGGACATTGCCGTAATCGTCGACCGTTCCGGCGCAGTCGGGCAGGATGAGGGTCGTCGCGTCCATTTCAACCACGATGGCGGGGCCGGCCATGCGGTTGCCCGCCTCGAGCTTGCTGCGGTCGTAGACCACAGCGTCGCGCCAGCCGTCCGCGACGAAGACGCGCGTCTTGTGCGCCGCCGCCGCGCCCGGATCGGCGCCGCCGCGCCGCAACGCGCCGCTGATGAACGGTTTCCGGGGGCCGAGCGCCACGGCGCGCAGGCCCACCAGTTCGTGCCCCGCGTCGAGCGCGAAGGTGAACAACTGCTCGTGCATCCGGTCGAAGCGCCTCGCGACGCCGGCGAGCCCCTCGGCGCGGAAATCGGCGGGCGTCGCGTCGACCGTGAGCTTCATGCCCTGGCCGGAATAGCGCATGTCGATCTGGTAGAGCGTCTCCTGCCCCGAAACCTTCACCCGCTCGGAGGCGAGCGCCTTGTGCGCCTCCTCTTCGAGTTCGGCGAGCACCGCGAGGGCCTGGGCGTCGGTGAGCGAATCGAGACGCTGGACGAGCGTCCGCGAAGCCTCGTTGCGCAGCCGGGTCGTCGCGTCGCCATAGGCGCAGAGCACGCCGGGACCGGGCGGCACGATGACCGGCCAGCTGTTGATGAGCTTCGCCAGCGCGTTGGCGTGAAGGGGGCCGGCGCCGCCGAAGGCGATCAGCGCGAAGTCGCGCGGATCGTAACCCTGCTCGATCGAGACGAGCCGCAGCGCGCCGCACATGTTCTCGTTGACGATGTTGATGACGCCCTCGGCCGCCTTTTCGAGCCCGAGGCCAAGCGCGTCCGCGATGGTCTGCACCGCCTTTTCCGCCAATCCCCGGTCGATCGTCATGTCGCCGCCGAGCTTCGAATCCGCCGGCAGGTAGCCCAGCACGACATTGGCGTCGGTGACCGTCGGCGCGGTTCCGCCCTTGCGATAGGCCGCCGGCCCCGGCGCAGCGCCCGCCGATTGCGGCCCGACGCGCAGGGCCTTGGTCAGTTCGGGCACATACGCGATCGAGCCGCCCCCGGCCCCGACGGTGCGCACGTCGATCGAGGGGGCGCGCACCGTGACGTCGCCAACGCGCGTCTCGCGCCGCGTCTGCGGCAGGCCGTTCTCGATCAGCGCGACATCGGTCGAGGTGCCGCCCATGTCGAAGGTGAGCAACTTCGAGAAGCCGGCGTGCGTGGCGATGCCGAGCGCGCCCGCGACGCCGCCCGCCGGGCCGGACATCAGCAGATTGACCGGGCTGTCCATCGCCGAGCGGGCGGAGGAGAGACCGCCGTCCGATCGCAGGATGTGCAGGCGCACGCCGCTCATCTTGTCGGAAAGCTCGCGCTCCAGATTGTGCACGTATTTCGAGACGACCGGCTTGATGTAAGAATTGACGACGGTCGTCTCCGCCCGCTCGTATTCGTACATCTCCGGAATGACGTCCGAGGAGATCGAAACTGGGATTCCCGGCATGACGTCGCGGGCGATCTCGGCGATGCGCCGCTCGTGCCGGCCGTCGACATAGGCGTTGAACAGCGACACGGTCAGCGCTTCGATGCCCTTGCGGCCGAGGTCCGCAAGGTCGCGGCGGAGCGCGGCTTCGTCGAGCGTGATCAAGACCGAGCCGTCGGCCCCGATCCGCTCCGTCGCCTCGATCGTCAGCTCGAGCGGCGCCAGCGGCGGCGGCTTGTTGTAGATGACCCAGCCGCCGAGGCCGCCCGGCACATAGGACCGCGCGATCTGCAGCACATCGCGGAAGCCTTTGGTCGTGACGAGGCCGACGCGCGCCCCGGCCTTGGTCAGCACGGTGTTGGTCGCGACCGTCGTGCCGTGCATCACATCGTCGATCTCGGTCGGGTCGATGCCGGCCTCGCGGCAGATCTTCTCAATGCCGTCGAGCACGCCGATCGAGGAATCGCTCGGGGTTGAAGGAACTTTCGCGGCGAAGAGCCTCGACCGCTTCTCGTCGAGCAGAAGCAGGTCGGTGAAGGTGCCGCCGACATCGACGCCGAGCCTGTAGCCGCCGGCGCCCTGGCGCGGCGATGACGCTTGCGACGCGGACGGAGCGGGCCGCTGACGATCGCGGTGTTCGATGGCTGCGAGCCTGGCCTCGAAGTCGGCGAGGCGCCGCTCATAGACGCGAATCAGATCGTCGGCGGACGCCATTCCGAACCCCATGGACCTTTATTTTGTATGCATTAGAGCGATCCCGAAGAAGGGAGTCAACGGTCTTCTCGCCCCCAGTTATGCGCCATCGAGCAAGCCCTGGCGCCGCTCCTACTTCCCGCCTTCGCGGAAAGCCCGCCAGCGCGCGAACCAGCCGCCGCGAGAAGCGGGCGCGATGCGTTCGAGGCTCGTCTGGGCGAGCGCGAAAAGGCGGTCGATCAGCGCGCGCTGCCGCTGCGCGACGTCGGTCTGACGCGCGACTTCCACGTCGAGCGCGCCCGCCGCGTCCATCGCGCGGTCGAGCAGGCCCGTCACTTTTGCAAGCTCCGTGTCGCGCGTTTCGAGTTCGGACATGGCCCGGCCGATCAGAACGTGCGACCGCTCCTGCAGCGCAGCGAGGCGCTCTGCAGACGCCGGCATATCCGCGGCGTTTCCTTCTTCTGCGCGACGAAGCGCGCGGTCGAGCAGCGCCTGCTGCCGCTCAACGAGGCTCATGAGCCTCGCGACGTCCTCGTCCCGTTCGGAGAGGCGCGCGGCCATCTCCTCGATCTCGTCAAACAGCAGTTCGACCAGTTCGTGCGGCTGCGCGCGAACCGTCGCGATCCGCCGCATGGCGCCGGCTTCGTCGTCAAGCGACACGCGCCAGAACCCATGATTGTCGCGACCGGCCGTGAGCGCCCCCGCCGCGATGGCCTCGCGAAGCCGCAGACGCGAGACGCCGAGCCGGCGCGCGGCCTCGTCCAGCGAGATCCAGGTCTTGCCGCGCGGTTCCGTCATGACGGTTTCGGGAGTTGGCGCATTTGACGATAATGTATACAATCACGCTGGGAGTAAAGGCCGCACGCAGGCGGTCGCGAGACCGGTCCGGGGCGGGGCGGGGCAAAGGAATTCGACGGATGCCCAAAGGGCTTGCGGAACGCGACCCCGAGGCCGGCCCGGCGCAGACGGCGTCCGAGCGCGCCTATATCGAGCTTCGCCAGCGCATTCTCGACGGCCGGCTCCCCGCGGGCCGCCGGCTCAAGGAGACGGAGCTGGCGATCGGGATCGGCGTCAGCCGCACGCCGGTGCGGGACGCGCTGAGGCGCCTCAGCGCGGAGGGCCTGCTCGATTTCCGGCCCAATGCCGGGGCGACGGTCGCGGTCTGGTCGGAGACCCAGATCGAGCATGTCTTCCGCATCCGCGCGATGCTCGAGCCTTACGCTTCGGAGATCGCCGCGTCTCAGATTCGCGACGACGAGGTGGAGGCGCTTCGCCGTCTCTGTGCGATCATGGAGGAGGCCGCGCGGCGCGAGACCCAGGCGGATCTCGACACGCTGGCGGCGGCCAATGCGCGCTTTCATCGCATTGTCATCGACGCCGCGCGCTCCGACCATCTGGCGAAGCTCATCACGCTTGCGATGGACGCGCCGCTTACGCTTAGAATCTTCGGACGCTACACGCCCGAAGAGGTCGGACGCAGCATGCGCCATCACCGCGAGGTGGTCGACGCGCTCGCCCATCGCGATCCAGCCTGGTCGGCGAGCGCCATGCGGACGCATATCCTCTCCGCGATCGGCGCAGCGCGGCGGACCCGCATCGCCCCGGAGGCGGAACGTCCTGAGCGCGCAGCGGTCGGGTCGCGAGGCTAGGAGCGCGAACGCCCTCTCCGGCGCGCTCACACGCTCTTCCCGCGCCCGCGCGCTTCGCGCCTGCGAGCATGCCGACGCCCCCCGGAGCAGGTCAGCCGATATCCGTCGCCTCGCGGCCGCGCGTGAGCTGCGAGATGGTCACGGCCAGGATCAGGGCGCCGCCGTTGAAGACATTGGTGACCCATAGCGGAATACCGAGCATGGTGAGCCCGGTTATGCCGGTCGCGAGGAAATAGACCGCCACGAGGGCGCCCCAGGGATTGAATCGTCCCGGCAGGATGGTGGTCGCGCCGAGGAACGCAGCGGCGAAGGCGGGCAGAAGGAAGTTGAGGCCCGAATACGGGTCGGCGGAGCCGAGTACGCCGGCATAGACGACGCCCGCGGCGGCGGCCAGCGCGCCCGACGCGACGAGCGCTCCAGACCGGACCCGGTCCACCGCGACGCCGTTCAGCCTCGCGACCTCCCGCCCGCGGCCGACAAACAGCAGCCGGCGCCCAAGCGGCGTATAGTCGAACACGTACCACATCGCCACAACCGCGATCAGCGCATAGTAGAAGGCGAGCGGGATCCCTCCGATTCGCACCCCGACGACGGCGTTGACCAAAGCCTCGTCGATTCCCCCGATCGTCGAGGAATTCGTCATCCATTGCACGATCCCGGTCATCAGCGACGTCGTTCCCAGCGTGACGACGAGCGAGGGAATACGGAAATAAATGATGAAGAAGGCGTTGATCGCGCCGACGAGGATCCCGGCCGCGATCGCCAGCGCGATCGCCAGGTCGATCGGCACGCCGTGCCAGACATTGAGCACGCCGATCAGTCCGGAGGACAGGGTGAGGGTCGCGCCGACGGACAGGTCGTAATCTCCGGCGGTCAGGGGAACGATGATCGCGAGCGCCAGCAAGGCCGCCGGCGCATAGGACGCGAACATGATCGAGAAATTGCCCCAATTCAGGAAGGAGGCCGGCATGATCGCGCCGAACAGCGCGATCAGGAGCGCCCACACGAACAGGAGCGCGATCCGCTCGACGAACCGGCTGAGCCGAATGCCGGCTCTCGGAATCTCTGTCGCGGCTTCCGCTTTCGACATGATCTCAGTTCACGCTCGCTGCGGCCGGGTCGCGCCGCGTTCGTTGGAAGCGTAGCAGGCCTCGGCGATCTGGTCCTTGGTCAATTGTCCCCCCGACAGCTCCGCACAGACTTGTCCACGCGCGAAAACGAGCACGCGGTCGCAGATTTCCGCAAGCTGCTCCGCATCCGAGCTGGCGCACAGGACCGACATGCCCTCGGCGGCGGCCGCGCGCAAAGCCGCGAAAATATGCACGCGCGTCCCTACATCCACGCCCTGCGTCGGCTCGTCCAGGAGCAGGAGCCGCGGATTCCGGTTCATCCAGCGAGCGATGAGAACCTTCTGCGCGTTGCCGCCCGAAAGCGAGGAGAGCTTCATTCCCGGATCGTTCGGCCGCACCTCGAACCGCGCGCCGAGCTGGAACGCCTCACGCAGCATCCGTCGGCGGTCGAGGCGGCCGCGGCGGAAGAAACGGTCGACATCCGGCAGGAAGAGATTGTCGACCACGGGCAGGCTGTCGACTCCGCCCGCGGCCTGCCGGTCCCCCGGCAGGAACGCGAGGCCGAGCCCAATCGCGCGTTTGGGGTCGATCGCGGCGAGCGGCGCGGGTTCGGCGCCGGCGAGGCGCATCTCGCCGGAGCGGCAGCGTTTCGCCCCGAAGATGAGATAGGGGAGTTCAGCGTAACCTGAGCCGATGAGGCCGGTCACGCCCACGATCTCGCCCTTGCCGATGGCGAGGCTGCAGTTCTGCAGCGCTCCGCCTGACACGTCTGTCGCGACCAGCTGCGGCTCGCGCGCCGCAGCCGCGTCGCGCGCGACGGAGCCAAGCCGCCCGAGTCGCCGCCCGATGATCGCTTCGACCACGTCCTCATGCGTGGCTTCGCGGGTGTCGAGCCGCCCGCCGACGCGCCCGTCGCGCAGGACAGTGATGCGGTTGGTGATCGTCATCACCTCCTCGATGTTGTGCGAGACGAAGATGACGCTGGAGCCGGTCCTGGCGATCGCCCGAATCATCTCGAAGAGGCGCTCCACGCCTTCGCGGGGCAGAAAGGGAGTCGGCTCGTCGAGCAGAACCAGCCCCGGCTTGCCGCTCGTGGCGCATTCCTCCCGGATCTCCTCGAAGGCGCGAACGATGGCGACCAGCGCCCGGTCCACGGGGGAGAGCCGGTCCACGCGCTCGCGAGGGTCGACGGCGAGGCCGAAGCGCGCGAAGGCGGCCTCGGCCTCGGCGCGCTCAGCGCGCCAGTCGATGAACGCGGTCTTCGCTGTCGTCAGATGCGCGACCCGCATGTTCTCGAGCACCGTGAGCGATGGCGCGAGGCCGAGACTCTGATGCACGAAGCTCATGCCGAGGCGGCGAAAGTCGCCCGGACGCAGCGGCAGCGCGACGAGCCGGCCATTGAATTCGAGCCGGCCTCCCTCGTCGGGCGCATGGAAGCCCGCGAGAATCTTGACGAGCGTCGATTTGCCCGAGCCGTTCTTTCCGAGAAGCCCGTGGACTTCGCCAGGAAGGATGTCGAGCGACACTCCGTCCAGCGCCCGGGCCCCGCCAAAAGTCTTGCGGATGTCGGAGAGGCGGAGAACCGGCGGCCGCTCCGCAACGGCCGCCGCCGGGTTCAAGACCTGTTCAGGCGTTCGCGCCCCGGTCACGTCGTCGGCTTATTGCAGCTTCCATAGCTTGTGGAAGCCGGAGATATAGGCGTCGCCATAGCCCTTGTCGTAAGCGGCCGGCTTCCCGGCTTCCGCGGCGTTCGTCTTGTCGAAAATATAGAAGGGCACGTTCAGCGCTGTTGGCGACTTCAGGCCGCAGAGGTCGCGCAGGTGGCCGTCGACGGTCGCATAGGCGATCCAGTCGAGGCTCTCGCCGATATCCATGTCGACCGCGCCCTGCTGGATGTAATCCAGCACGAACGGCGTGCCGTTGAACGTCGCCACCTTCACCTTGCCGGTCTTGCCCGCAAGGCGCAGCGCCGGCACGACGAACTGGGACATGGAGTCATAGATCGGGATGACGACATTGACTTCGGGATGGGCCTGCACGGCGGACTGGACCGCCGGCTGGATCTTGGTCGCCCATTCGGTCACGCCGACATTGATCTCCTGCACGATCTTGCAGTTCGGACAGTTCTCGGCCAGCTCCTTCCTGAAGTTTTCGACCAGCGGCTTGGTCGGCGGCACTTCATCGGACTTGATCAGCACGACATTGGCCTTGCCGTCCGTATGGACCGTCGCCCAGTTCGCGAGAATTCTGCCGATCTCGCCGAAGCCGATGGTCAGCGAACTGGACACGAGCGGATTCTGCTTGTCCGACGGGTCGTAGAAATGCGACGTCATGACCTTGACGCCGGCTTCCTTGGCCGCCTTGACCTGCGGCTCGATGGTCGAGGGATCGATGCCGGAGATCAGGTCGACAATGTCGTACTTGTCGCGAATCGCGAATTCCATGCCCTGCACCCACTGGCTGGGCTGACCCTGATTTTCCCATTCCCTCACCTGCAGGCCGACTTCCGCGCCCGCCTTTTTCTCCCGGTCGATGATTCCCTTCAGGAAAGGATTGGCGCTGGAATTGGGGATGGAGATCTGTTTCTTTCCCGAAGCGCAGGCCTTGGCGTCGAAAGCCTCGCCGGGCGCGACGAAGACGGGCTTCTCGGTGTATTTCTGCAGCGTCGCCTTGGCCCTCGCCAGACCGTCCCCCGCCGCGTCCGCATTCGCCGCGCCGCAGGCAAGCGCGGCCGCCGCGCCAGACATCATGAGCGCGCACAAAAGTCGCTTGATCGTCATCCGGGCTCCTCCTCCCAACCCTTCAAACCGCCCGCCGAACCCTTCCAAAGAGCTTGCGCGGCGGCTTGAATACGCATTCAATGATTGCGCATCGGCGGCGGCGCGTCAACACGATCGGCGAGAGGACGGAGGCATTTCGGCGCCCGCCTCTGTTCGGTCATGGGGGCGCGCCGCTCGCCCCGGGAGACGGAGAGCATGTCCGACAGCACGGATGGCGCGAAGCGTACAGCGTCCCGCGCGACCTCATTTGACGTTGCGGCTCTCGCGCGCGTTTCGCAATCCGCCGTTTCGCGAGCGTTCACGCCGGGCGCCAGCATCGCGAAAGAGAAGCGCGACCGGGTTCTGGAGGCGGCGCGCAAGCTCAACTACGTCCCGAACTCGATCGCCTCGAGCCTGTCGACCAAACGCACCAACATCGTCGCCGTCATTCTCGGCAATCTGCGCAACCCTTTTTACGTCCACGTTCTCGAAGCCTTCAGCCAAAGGTTGAAGGCGCTCGGGCGCCAGATTCTGGTCTTCACGGTCGAGCCGGGTGCGGACAGCGACGATGCGATCCTCGACGCGCTGCGCTACCAGATCGACGCGATCATCCTGACCGCCGCACAGATCTCGACGCGCATGACCTCGATCTGCCATCAGCGCGGCATCCCGATCGTGCTGTTCAATCGCTACATCCCGGGCTCCGACGCATCGGGCGTGCGCTGCGACAACGTTGGCGGCGGACGGCTGATCGCCGAGGCTTTCTTGGCGGCGGGCGCGCGCAGCTTCGCCATGATCACCGGCGATCCGAGAGGCACGACGAGCCAGGACCGCGTGCGAGGCTTCGTCGAGCGCCTGCTGGAGGGCGGGATCCGGCGCGCGGCGATCGAGGAGGCGCCAGGTTTGTCTTCGTATGACGGCGCCGCCGCCGCGGTGCTCGCCCTGTTCGAGCGGCGCGACCGGCCGCGCCCCGACGCCCTGTTCGGGATCAACGACATCATGGCGATGGGGGCGATCGACATGCTGCGCGGCCGGCTCGGCCTGACGGCCCCGAGGGACATGCTGGTCGCCGGTTTCGACGGCATCCTGGAGGCGAACCGCGAGCCCTATCGCCTGACGACCGTCCGCCAGCCGATCGACGACATGGTCGAGCAGACGCTCGCGCTCATGCATCTCGATGACCCCGACACGCCGATCGCGCGCGGCGTCGACATGCCGCTGCCGGCGCAACTCGTGTGGGGCGAGACGACGCCGCGGCCGCCCGGCTTCGCGAGCGCCGAGGCCAGGGCCGCTACTCCGCGGCGTCGCGGACCGGCTCGAAGCCGAAATTGAACGGCGCCGGAGGACCGCGCTCCTCGCGCATCGTCTTGCGCAGGCGGCCCGTCGCGGCGGCGTCGACCTTGTTGTCGTCGGTCAGGACGACCCCGTAGCCGTCGCGCGCCTGCTCGCGGGACACGAGATCGTAGCGCGCGTCGCGCGCGACGAGTTCCGCGTCCCGGTCGAACGGATCGCCCCAGCCGCCGGCGCCCGCGGTGCGGAACACAATCCGGTCGCCCTCCGACACGGCGAGATTGTCGATCTTCGAGGGAATGCGACGCATTTCCGTCTCGCCCGCCTTGATCAGCCACTTGCTCGACGTGCCGCCGAACTGCCCGCCATTGATCCCCCAGGGCGGCACGACTTCGCGGTCGTCGTGGATCGAGACGCGCCCCGGCTCCAGCACGCGATAGACCTTCTCGATGCCGCAACCGCCGCGATGCAGGCCGGGTCCGCCCGAATCCTTGATCGGACGATAGCTCTCGATGCGGACCGGGTAGTAGTTCTCGACATATTCGATCGGCGTCGCCGAAAAGAGCGGCCACCAGGCGTGGCCGTCGAGGCCGTCGCCGCGCGGGCGGCCCGGCACGCCGCCGAACAGGAGCTCCATGAGCTGGAAATATTTCCGGTTCCGGTCGTGGCCGGTGAAGATGAAATGCGGGCTGGTGCCGTAGCCTGCCGCCATCGAGAGATGCGGGGCGCGCTGGCCGAGCGCGCCCGCCTGGCAGTCGAAGAAACGCGTATGCGTGTTGAGGCGGTTCGACAAGGCCGCCGGAAAGCGCGGATTGAGCAGCGAACCTTCCGGCAGCACGATATCGAACAGGTCGTAGAAGCCCTCGTTGAACAGCACCGAAGGATCGAAGGCCATGATCATGTAGACGCCGAAGAAGAGCTTGCAGAGCCCTTCATGGATATGGAAGTTGATCGGCCCCTCGGCCTGCTTGTCGGTGCCGGTCCAGTCGAAGACGGCCTTTTCGCCACGGCGATAGATCGACAGCGTCATGCGGAACGGGCCGTTGCCGAGCCCGTCATCGTCGACATAGTCGGTGAAGGTCACCGGCTCTTCGGGAATGTATTTCTCGATCAGCGCCTTCATCGCCGCGCGGGTGCGCGCGAGCAGAAGTTCGCAGGCGGAGAGATAGACGTCGCGCCCGAAGCGGCGGCAGATTTCCCGCACGCGCAGCCCAGCCGTCCGGCAGCCCGCGATCAGCGCCATCAGGTCGGCGCGGTTCATGTCGGGCGTGCGGCTGTTGTTGAGCATGATGTCGAGCACGCCCTGGTTGAGCGCGCCCTTGTCGTAGATGCGCACCGGCGGGATACGCAGGCCCTCCTCCCAGATCGTATGGGCGTCGGCCGGCATCGAGCCGGGGACCTTTCCGCCGACATCCACCATGTGGCCGAAGATCGACGAGAAGCCGACATGCACGCCGTCATGGAAGATCGGCATCATCACGCACCAGTCGTTGTTGTGCGAAATCGAGCCCTTGCAGGCATAAGGGTCGTTCCAGACGAAGACGTCCCCCTCGTTCATGTCGCCCTGGAATTTCTCGACGATGGCGGGGATGTACGAGCCGAACTGGCCGACGATCATTCGGCCCCTCGGGTCGCAGATCATGGGGAATTCGTCGTGCTGCTCGCGGATGACCGGCGAGAGCGAGATGCGGACGACGACGCCGTCCATCTCGAAGCGGGCGTTCTTGAGCGCGTTCTCGATAATGTCGAGCGTGATCGGGTCGACCCTGACGGACATTGCAGTCACTTCCCTCCCGAATCCGGCCAGATCAGAAGATTGCCGTGGGCGTCGGCCTCGGCGAAATGACGGGGCAGGACGACGGTCGTCGTATCATACTGCCGGATGATCGCCGGCCCCTGGACGCGCGCGCCGCGCGGCAGGCTCGCCCGGTCGTAGTTCGGCGTCTCGACCCAGGCGTTGTCGAACCAACACTTGCGCTTTTCGATGAGCGCCGCCGCCAGGTCCCCGCCCGCTTCCGGAGCCGCGCTCTGCTCGACCGGCGTGGTCGCGCCTGTCGCCACCACGCGCAGCGCGACCAGCTCCACGGGAACGTGAAACCGCACGCCATAGAGCCGTTCGTGGGTCGCATGGAACTTGTCGAGAATCTCGCTGAGGTCGCCGCCGCGGGCGGCCAAATCGCCCGGAAGGTCGATCGTCACCTCGAAGCCCTGCTGCTCGTAGCGGAGGTCGACCGAATGGCGCGCCGTCCGATCCCTGGGCGCGATCTGCTGCTCGTCGAGCCAAGCGTCGGCTTTTTCGGCGAGCCGCCGGAAGCGCGCCCAGACATCGGCCGCGTCGAGTCCGTCGCTCGAACGGATATAGGTCTGCACGAACTCGTTCTTGAACTCGGCCTCCAGAAAGCCGAGCGCCGAGAGCACGCCCGGACTCGGCGGAACCAGCACTGGATAGCAACCGAGAAGCTCGGCCAGCGCGTTCGCATGCAAGGGCCCGGCGCCGCCAAAGGCGACGATCCCGAATTCGCGCGGATCGAGCCCGCGCTGAACTGTGATGACCCGCAGCGCGCCGAGCATCGTCTCGTTGGCGATGGCGACGACGCCCTTCGCCGCCTCCTCGACCGTCAGGCCCATCGCCTTGCCGAGCCTCGCGATCGCGGCGCGGGCGGCCTCGACGTCGAGCCGCATGTCCCCGCCGAGCAGAGCCGGCGGCAGATAGCCCAGAACGACATTGGCGTCGCTGACGGTGGGCTCGACGCCGCCCTGGCCATAGGCGACGGGACCCGGACGCGCGCCGGCGCTCCGTGGCCCGACGCGCAGCGACCTGGTGAGCTCCGAGACCTCGGCAATCGACCCGCCGCCGGCGCCGACGCTGCGCACGTCGAGCGTCGGCGCCTTGGCCGGAAAGGCGCCGACTTCCGTCGAGCGCGAGATCGTCGGCATGCCGTCGACGATCACCGAAACGTCGGTCGACGTGCCCCCCATGTCGAAGGCGATCAGCTTCGGAAGGCCGGACCTGCGGGCGATCATCACCGTCGAGGTGACGCCGCCGGCCGGACCCGAGAGCACGGTATGGACCGGCCGCTCGGAGGCGGCGGCCGCGCTCATCAGCCCTCCGTCGGACCGCACGATCTGCAGCCGCGCCTTCACGCCCTCATCGCGGAGCCGGCGTTCGATCCGCGAAAGATAGTTCTTCATGATCGGCCGCACGTAATCGTTCATGACCGTCGTGATCGCCCGGTCATATTCCCGGAACTCCGGCAGAATGTCGGAGGAAAGAGACACCGGTATTTGCGGAAAACGCCTGGCGACGATCGCCGCAAGCCGCTGCTCATGCTCCGGATTGGCGTAGGAATGCATGAGCGAGATGGTCAGCGCCTCGATCCCAGACCCGCATAGGTCGTCGATGAACGCCGTCGCCCTCGCGACGTCGAGCGGCCGGACCACCTCGCCGCGCGCGTCCATCCGCTCGGGAACGCCGCGCGTGTCGGCGAGAGAGGCGAGCGGATCGGGCTTGTCCATCACGATCCAGCCGAAGAGCGGGCCCGGCGTCCAGGACTTGGCGAGATGCAGCGTGTATTCGAACCCCTCGGTGACCAGAAGCCCGACCCGAGCGCCCCGACCCTCGAGCACCGCATTGGTCGCGACCGTCGTGCCATGCAGGATCAGCGCAAGCCCGGCGGGATCGATTCCCGCCTTCTCGCAGACGAGCTTCACCCCAGCCGCGACCCCGATCGACTGATCCTCCGGCGTCGAGGGCGTCTTCGCTTCGTAGATGCGCCCCGTCTTCTCGTCATGCAGAAGCAGGTCGGTGAACGTGCCGCCGACATCGACTCCCAGTCTCACGCCAGTCCTCCCATGCCCGCGCCACGTCCCGGTCGGAAGTCAGGTTTGAATGCGCATGCAAAACAGCATAGGGTGAGGCCGGAGGCGCCGGCAAGCGGAAACTTGCGCGCCGCCCAAAGCAGGCTTCTGGAAGGACGATCGCGAGGGATTTGCGCCCATGCCCGCGCTGACGCTGTACGACAAGATCTGGAGCGACCATGTCGTCAAGCCATACAGCGACGGCGCCGCACTGCTTTATATCGACCGCCATCTGGTGCAGGAGGTCTCAAGCCCGCAGGCCTTCGCCGGACTTGACGCGCGCGGGGTGAAGACGCGCCGCCCCGAGGCGCATCTCGCGGTCGCCGATCATGCGGTGCCGACAAAGGACCGCGACCGGCCGCTGCCCGACAGCCTCGCGGCGCGGCAGGTCCGCCGCCTCGTGGAGAATGCGCGCGACCACGCCATCGCCTATATTCCGATGCGGGACGCACGCCACGGCATCGTCCATGTCATCGGGCCGGAACTCGGCTTCACCCTGCCGGGCGCGACGATCGTCTGCGGCGACAGCCACACCTGCACCCACGGCGCTTTCGGCGCGCTTGCCTTCGGCATCGGCTCCAGCGAATGCGAATGCGTCCTCGCCACCCAGACGCTCAAGCAGCGCAAGCAGAAGCGGATGCGTGTCCTTCTTGAAGGCCAGCCGGCGGCGGGCGTCGGGGTCAAGGACATGATCCTCGCGCTGATCGCTAGGATCGGCGTCGGCGGCGGCGTCGGATACGCGATCGAATATGCCGGCGGCGCGATCGCCAATCTTTCGATGGAAGCGCGGATGACGCTTTGCAACATGTCGATCGAGGCGGGAAGCCGCGTCGGCCTGGTCGCGCCAGACGAAACGACTTTCGCCTGGCTCGCGGGGCGACCGATGGCGCCGGCGGGCGCCGACTGGGAAGCCGCGATGGCCTACTGGAAGACCCTGCCGACCGATCCGGACGCTGTCTTCGACCGCGAAGTGAGCCTGAACGTCGGCGCGCTTGCGCCGCGCGTCACCTGGGGCACGACGCCGGAGGACAATCTGCCCATCGACGGCGTCGTGCCCGATCCTGACCGCGAGCCGGATCCCGACCGCCGCGCGCGGATGCAGCGCAGTCTGCGCTATATGGGGCTTAAGCCCGGCGCGCGGCTCAACGAGGTCCCGATCGACCGCGTCTTCATCGGATCCTGCACCAATGGCCGGCTGGAGGACCTTCGACAGGCCGCCGCCATTCTGGTCGGAAGGCGCGTCGCGCCCAATGTCGCGGCGATCGTCGTGCCCGGCTCGGCGACAGTCCGCCTGCAGGCGGAGGCGGAGGGGCTCGACCGGGTGTTCCGCGCCGCGGGCTTCGAATGGCGCGATTCCGGTTGCTCGATGTGCGTGGCGATGAACGACGATCGGCTCCAGAGCGGCGAGCGTTGCGCCTCGACCTCGAATCGCAATTTTGAAGGCCGGCAAGGGCCGAACGGGCGCACCCATCTCATGAGCCCCGCAATGGCCGCGGCCGCAGCCATATCCGGGAAGCTTGCGGACGTAAGGGCCCTCGAATCCAGACGGAGCATGGCGTGACCCCGTTCACGCGAGTCGTGAGCGTTGCGGCGCCATTGCCCGAGACGGACATCGACACCGACATCATCTTCCCGGCGCGCTTTCTTCTGCTCCTCGACCGGCGCGGCCTCGGCGCGCATCTGTTTCACGAACGCCGGCGCGACGGAGTCGGGGCCCGTTTCGTGCTCGACCGGCCGCCCTTCGACCGCGCGCAGATTCTCGTCGCGGGCCGCAATTTCGGCTGTGGCTCCAGCCGCGAGCACGCCGTGTGGGCGCTCGCGGATTTCGGCGTCCGTGTGGTGGTGGCGCCGAGTTTCGGCGAGATTTTCTACGCGAATTGCTTCCGGAACGGCGTTCTGCCCGTGAGGCTCGAGGCGGCGCCGCATGGACGCATCATGACCGCGGCGGAGACGGGCGCGCCGATCGAGATTGACCTCGGGTCGCAGACCGTCCGCCTGCCGGACGGCGAAGACATTCCGTTCGAGATCGAGCCCGGACGACGCCGCGATCTCATGCTGGGCCGCGACGAGATCGACGCGATCTTGGCGGACGACATCGGCGACATCCGCGATTATGAATCGCGCCGTCGCGCCACGAGGGCTTGGCTCGATCCGCGGCTCAAATGATTTTCGCCGCCCGAACCGGACCCGCGCGCTGCGCCGGAATCGCCATCCGGCCCAGGAGATCGGCTTTCTGCTCAAGAGCGCTTGCTGAGATCGGCGCAAGCCGACCCGAAACCCTCACGCCGTCACCTTCATGACCTCCTCGAGCCAAGTCTCGGCGCGGAAGAGCCGGTACTGCTCGGCGCGAAGCTGGTCGGCAAACCGGCCAGGCGGAAGGACGACGTCGTCGTAGGTCAGAACCGCGTCCTTGGGAACATCCCGTTTCAGCAGGCAACCTTCGACAAGCCCTTCCGGCAGATATCGGTTCTTGCACATCTCGTCGGAATTCACCGCCTCGCCGTAAGTCATGTACATGCCATAGTCGTCGAGCGTCTCGCCCGAGTTCAGATCGCGCTTGGCGACCGCACAGACTTCGACGACGGGGCCGCCCAACGGCTTCGCCACCGAATCCCTGAAAAGCGCGACGCGTGCGATTGCGTTCGGAACCTCGAAATGCACCAGATGATAAGGCGTGAAGAATGGATAGAGGGGGCCCTCTCCCATCTTGTAGAGATTGAGATAGTGCTGCTGTTTCGAATCGGGATGCTCAGCAAGGCAGTAAATCTTCGTCAGCGGCGTGCCGACGACGTAGTCCACGATCCCGCCTAGCCTGCGGACCTCATCGATGTCGTAGAGCTTGCCGATCTTCATGACATCGTCTTTGTACTCCATCCCTCGCGACATGCCGCGCGAGCGGACGACAAAGCCGGTGGCGTTGGCCACAATGGCTTCCTCGAAGCTGATCTTGGAGCCATCCGCAAAGCTGGTGACCATCGCCGGATTCTGGCCCCACTTGTCGGCGAAGCCTTTTTGCGTGGTGGGATTGCGGTAAGGGTCCTGAAGCCCCTTGATGTTGCCGATGACCCGGGGCGTCAGCCCCAAACCTTTCACCCAGCGATAGAGGTTGATCTGCAAGCCGGGTTCATCTCCATCGCAGGCGGAGAGGATGACGTTGTGCCGCTTTGCGTAGACTTGCAGGATCGGTCCGATGGTCGCGTCGATCTCCGCGTTCAGGAGCACGACGTCTTTGCCATGGGCGAAGGCCTCGCACGCGACCCGGGCGCCGAATTCGACCGACCCGGTCACGTCGACGAGGATGTCCACCTCGGGAGAGCGCGCGAGCAGGAAAGCGTTGTCGGTCGCCGCCACCTTGCCGTGACGGATGGCGGAATCGACCTCGGCCTGAGAGGCCGCGGACACGGCGTCCGGCGCCTCGGCGTATTCGCAGAGGTCGAGCGCGCGTTGCAGCGTCCGGTTATAGACGCCGGCAAGCCTCATGCCGGGCGTCGTATTGACGATGTGATTGGCGAGCCCGCGAGAGATGAAGCCCGCGCCGAGCAGGCCGACGCGGATCGGCCGTCCCTCGCTCTCGCGCGCCTTCAGCGCTGTGTCCACGAGTATCATGCAAACCCTCCAGAAAGAGCGGGCCTCGATCCTTAAGATCGTTCCCGTCAGAATTAGATGCTCGGAACCAGGCTCATCCGCTGTTTGATCTCGGTTTCCTGTTGATCCAGCGACTTCCAGGCCTGGTCCTTGTCCGACATGACCGCCATCGGCAGGGGCCACTTCAGCCCCAGGCGCGGGTCGTCGTACAGGAGACCGCCTTCCGCTCCGGGCGTGTAGAATTCTCCCACCTGATAGCTCGTCTCCGTTTCGTCCCGCAACACCTGGTATCCGTGGGCGAAGCGCTCGGGCACGTAGATCGCCCGGCCGTTGTCTTCGCTGAGTTCGACCGCGACGTGCTGCAGGAAGGTTGGGCTCTCCGGCCGCAGGTCCACGATGATATCGACGATCGCGCCGCGGGTGGCGCGCACGAATTTCGTCTCGGCGGACGGCGGAAACTGAAAATGCATGCCCCGCACCGTGCCCTTCAGCCGGTTGAAGGCGATATTGGCCTGGGCGATGACGGGCTTCAGCCCGTGCGCGGCAAATTCATGCTGGCAGAACGCGCGGGCGAAAAAGCCACGCGAATCCTCTCTCCGCTCGATGTCGACCACGAATGCGCCCTTGAGTTTCGTCTCGGTAAAGATCACGTCGGTTTCTCCTGCGATGCGGTGTGGCGAGGCCGGATCAAGGCCAAGTCAAATCAAAGCGAGCTTGCGGGCGAAAAACGCCTCCGCATAGCGTTCGGGCGCGCGGCATTCCATGCCGCGCAGCCTCGCCAGCCCCAGGAACGTTTCAGCGTCGAACCATTGCTTTGACCGCTGGCTTCCGAAATGGGCGATGAGGAGATCGATTTTTCGCTTGAGAACCTTGGCCGAGACCGGCGCATACACATTGGGCTGGCCCATGTCCCCGTCCCACTTTGGAATTTCATATTCGAGGATGCAGTGATCCCGGAAGGCGTTCCAGGTCAGCCGGCAAACAAGCTGGTGGTCTTGATGCGCGTCCCCCCTTCGATGGGTAAGAACGAGGTCGGGATCGACACGGTCTTTCAGCCCCACGAACCATGACTTGATCGCCTCGCCCTGCTCGGGGAAGAAGCTGTCCTTGAAGGCCATGACCTCGATCTCAGCGCTCCCCGCCGCCGACAGGAAATCAGCCGCCGAGGCCCTCGCCTCTTTTTCCCGCTCGGCGCCGCCGCTCAAGACGCACCAATGCACATCGAGGCGAACGCCGCGTTCCTGCAGGCCGAGGAGCGTCGCCCCCGCCCCTATTTCGATGTCGTCGGAATGGGCGCCGAGACAGAGGACCGACAATCGTTCCCCAGGCGCCGCGAGCTGCAACGATCTCATGACGACGGATGGCTGTTGGCGTTCGCCCGCTGGCTCCATGGCGTCTCGCCGCGTTCGACCATCTCTTCGAGAACCTGCCTGTCCCTCATCGTATCCATAGCCCGCCAGAAACCCTCGTACTTATACGCCATCAACTTCCCGGCCTTGATCAGACGGTTGAACGGTTCGAGCACAAGCTCTTCGCCGTCCTTGATGTAGTCAAAGATTTCCTTGCGAAAGATAAAAAAACCGCCATTGATCCAAATATCGGACTGATGACTGGATCGGATTCGCTGCACGACGCCCTTCTCATCGAATTCGGCCAGATGAAAATTGATCGGCGGATGAATGGCGATGAAGCAGGCAATTTTTCCGCTTGCCTTGAACTGATCGATCATTTCTGTAAGCGGCGCATCGGTCAATCCATCGCTGTAGTTGGCCAGGAAGATCTCTTCATTCTCGACAAAACGCTTGACCGCAAACAGGCGCGCTCCGATATTTCTCCAGATTCCGGTGTCGACGAGCGTAACCCGCCATTCGGAAGGCTTGTCGCCGATAAGCTCAACTTTGGAGCCGTATTCCGAAATCACGCAATCGCTGCTTTCCGCGATCTTGTAATTCAAGAAGTAATTCTTGACAACGTTAGCCTTGTATCCAAGACACAAGACAAAATCATGATGGCCATACTGGCTATAATATTGCATGACATGCCACAGGATCGGATAATTACCGACCGGAATCATTGGTTTCGGAATGCTCTCCGAATAATCGCGAATTCTCGTGCCCAGTCCGCCACAAAACAGAACAACTTTCATGACCTCGATTCCCTTGGATCCGCGGGCGCCACACTGGGAATCGTGACAACGACCCGGTAACCGCGACCACCGACGTGGCGCGCCAATCAACAATCTCTCACTTCGGCCGCCGTCGCAGCAAAGAAATCAGGCCGCGCCTCATCGATGGCTGACAGAGGCGAATGTGCGCGCCAAGCGTGTAGATACCCCGCCTGGTTGCCGTCCCCACCTAACGCCAATGATTGCCGTCGGCGGGATATTAGACACCAAAACCAATCTGTGCAAGCCCGCCGGCGCTCGCGCGGTAACGCATCGAGCCCATCACGGCGTTCTTCCGACCTCCCCTAGGCGCGGGCCGGCGAAGCGGCGTTCACCCGAACCGGAAGCCCGAGATCACCTTGCCCCCGATCACGTCGCGGAACTCATGGCGCCCAAGGCTGTCGCCCGCGGCGCCGGCGACCACCATCAGCGGCAGAAGATGCTCCTCGCGCGGATGGCATTGGCGCGCCGACGGCGCCTTGTCCCAGCGCGCAAGCCGCGCCTCGCGCTCCGCCGGCGGGGCCTTCGCCGTTTCGTCGAGCCAGGCGTCGAAGGCGGCCGAAGCCGACGTGTCGCCGTCGCGGAAATGGCGGAGGTCGTGAAAGCTCATGCCGCTGCCCACGATCGCGATCCCCTGATCGCGCAATGGCTGAAGCGCCTTGCCGAGCTCGATGTGAAAGGCGGGATCGAGGTCTTTCCTCAGCGACAGCATGACGACCGGGATTTCGGCCTTCGGATCGACGATCAGGAACGGCACGAACACGCCGTGGTCGAAGCCGCGCTCGCCGTCGGTCGCGACTGGCAAGCCGGCCTTCTCGATCAGCCGCTCGACTTGCGCCCCCAGCTCCGGGGCGCCCGGCGCGGGATAGGTCAGGCGATAGGTGTGCTCCGGAAAGCCATAATAATCATAGAGCATGCCGGGTTTGGGGTTGACGCTGACGGTCGGCTTCTCCGCCTCCCAATGGGCGGTGACGACCAGGAACGCCTTCGGCCGCTCGGGCAGCGACTCGACGAGCCCCGCGAGGTAGGCGCGCAGGCCGTCCCACGCGTGCGGACCGAAGGGCGGCGGCCAGTCGATCCAGAAGCACGGGCCCCCGCCGTGCGGCACGAAGATCGCGGGTTGGCGGACGGCGGACATAGGAGCCTCGGGGTCTCGTTGGCGCGCCTTATGGCCTTAGAGCGCGCGACGCAAAAGGGGAAGCCGGTTTTTCGCGCCAGCGACCCGATAGCGCCCGGCGGTCCCGGGCTCGCTTCCCGGCAAGCCCGCTGCCGGACGGTCGCCGGGCCCGTCGCTCTATTGCGCGGCGATCGTGAAAACCGTCTCGACCCGCGGCATCGGGATGAATCGCCAGTTTGCGCGGGCGATTGTTTGTGGCAATCCCGCCCACGGAGCAAACCGGCCAGGCTGCCTCTGCAACGCCGCGAACCGATCACGCGCCTATCGCCGCCGCGATCTCCTCCCTTAGGCCCTCCGCGCTCTGGACTGCGAGGCCGACCGCCTCGAGCGCACTGGCGGCGGCGCCGACCAGTTCGGCGTTCGAGGCGGCGCGCTCGCCGTCGGGCAGGGCTACGTTGTTCTCGAAGCCGACCCGCGCGTGGCCCCCGAGCAGCGCCGCCGCCGTGACGCAGGCCGCCTCGCGGCGGCCGAACGCGCAGACGCTCCATGGAGAGAACCGCGGCATGTCGGGGGCGAGGAACGGCAGGAGGTCGCGCGGGATCGCGGTGCGGGTGAGCGCGAACCGCCCGAGCACATAGAGGACGGAAAGCCGGTCGAACGGGATCAGCCCCTGTTTCATCATTCCCCCCAGGCGCTCCGCCTCGCCCGGCGTGTAGAGGATGATCTGCGGATGAATGCGCATCTGCCTGAGCTCGCCGAGGAAGGCGCCGAAGGCCTTCTCGCCAGCGCCCTCGGGAGCGAACTCGCGCAGCGCCAGCGACACCGCCTCCGGATTGGTCTTGAGCACGGCGGCCCGTTGCTCGGCCGGCGAATAGAGGCCCAGCGCTTCGCTGGTGATCTGGATCACCAGCCGGTCGCCGACCGCTTCGCAGATGCGCGCGATCGCAGCCCGGTAGGCTTCCGGGTCGAGGCAGTGCCGGCCCTCCGCATCGCGCACGTGCAGGTGGATCATCGAGGCCCCGCGCTCGAGACATTCGGCCGCGTCACGGGCGAGTTCGTCCGCCGTCAGCGGCAGCGCCGGATGATCGGCTTTCGTCTTGCGCCCGCCATTGGGCGCAACCGCCAGGACGACCCGTCCGCGCGCCTCGGCCAAGCTCACGCTTTCCGCCCTTCCGCCCCTGCGCGTAGAGTGGGCCGATCCACTCTCGGCCAGAATCGCACACGCCAATGACGCACATACTCCATCGCGCCGCCAATGTCCCCATGCCGGTCGCGGTTTCCGCCTCCGGCGTCGAGATCTCCGACGCCGGAGGCCGTCGCTATCTCGACGCGTCCGGAGGCGCGGCCGTCTCATGCCTTGGCCACGGGCATCCCGATGTGCTGGCCGCGATGCGCAGGCAACTCGACACAATCGCCTAT
>DATGHB010000199.1:0-5471 GCA_035308265.1 Roseiarcus sp. | reverse complement strand
GCGCCGCGCTTGCGCCCCCAGACGATCGCCTCGTCGACAAGGCGCGCATAGGCCGGCATCTCCGCGGCTTTCAGGATCAGCGACGGATTGGTGGTGGCGTCGGTCGGCTTGTAGGAGCGGATCGCTTCCATGTCGCCGGTGTCCGACACAACCGTCGTCATCGCGCGCAACTGTTCGAGCTTGTTGGTCATGAGATCGGTCTCCTCGGCCAAGGTTGGATTTTGGCGCGATTGTCGCGCCGGCGCGCGTCATACGCAAGCGCGAAGCCCAAGGAGGGCGCGTGGGCCGGAACCTAACGCGCCCGAGCCCGTTCTTGGTCGTTCAACCGCCAAGGAGCGCGCCATGCCCAGCCGCAAGACCCCGGAAGAGTCCCACAAGAACCTCGAAGATTTGTTCTCGGAGACGCTCAAAGACATCTATTTCGCCGAAAAGCAGATCTTACGCGCCTTGCCCAAGATGGCGCGTGAAGCCTCATCGCCGGAACTGAAGCAGGCTTTCGAGACCCACCGCGACCAGACGGAAGGCCACGTCGAGCGCCTCAACGAGGTGTTCGAGCAGCTCGGCCGGCCCGCGCGCGGCAAGACCTGCGAGGCGATCCTCGGCATCATCGAGGAAGCCAAGGAGATCATGGATGAGTTCAAGGGCGCGGAAGCGCTCGACGCCGGCCTCGCGTCATCCGCTCAGGCGGTCGAGCACTACGAGATCGCCCGCTACGGCACGCTCAAGACCTGGGCCAAGGAGCTCGGCTTCAATGAGGCCGCGGAGCTCCTCGCCGAGACGCTCAAGGAAGAAATCGAGACGGACCAGCTTCTTACCAGGATTGCCACCTCACAGATCAACATGAAGGCGGCCTGAGCGCGTCCCCCTCGGCGTGGGATTGGGCGAACTCAGTCGCGCGTCGGGGGAAGTTTGGAGAGCCTGCCTCGCCGCAGCGCGACGCATTGCCTGGTCCGCCGGCAAAGCAGCGCCGATTGCGCGGTTACGTGATCCAACGGCATTCGCCGTTCTCGAAGCATAGAGCCCGCCCCTGGGCGATCGGCGCGTCGGTCGCCTTCGCCGTCGCGACGCCCGCGATCAGCGTCATCAGCGCCCGCGCCACGCCGCCGTGCGAGACGACGAACGCGTCTCCGGTCAATCCGCCGATCCACGGACGCACGCGCTCGGCGAGCAGAGCGTAGCTCTCGCCGCCGGGCGGGGCGAAATTCCATTTGTCCTTCTCGCGCGCCCTGAGGCGCTTGGGATCGCGCGCCTCGATCTCCGGCCAGGTCAAGCCTTCCCAGGCCCCGAAGCTGAGCTCCTTCAGGACCGGGTCGAGCCGGTAGCGGTCGGGCGTGAGACCCATCGCCTCGCGGGCGATCTCCATCGTCTCCCGCGCGCGCTCAAGCGGCGAGGCGATGAAGGCGTCCGCCGCCTCCAGCCGCTCGATCTCGGGCCTGATCCGCGCGCGGAGCGTCCGCCCGACCGCCTGCGCCTGCGCGCGCCCGCGCGCGTTGAGCGGGGTGTCGCGCTGGCCCTGCAGCCGGTTCTCGGCGTTGTAGGCCGTCTCGCCGTGGCGCAGGAAGATGAGGCGATGTGAAAATCCCGGCACGCGGAGACGATCCCCCTCGACAACCCGGCCCGCGCCTCGAGCCCGCTCAGGCCTTCACCTCAAGCGGCCGGAAACCCCATTGCTTCGCGAGCTTGAGGCACTCGGCGACCGTTCCAACACCCGCCGTCGTCGACACCGCGCGCATCGCCGAGGCGGCGCAGGAATGCCCGAGCTGCAAACATTCAGCAATCGGCCATTGCTCGTGCAATCCGTAGAGCATGCCGGCGGCGAAGGCGTCGCCCGCGCCATTGGCGCCGGCGATCAACCTCGCCGGCAGGGCGACCGAGCCCAGCGCAAGGCGCGACCCGTCCCGTCCGCCCACGATCGCGCCCTCAGGGAAATGAGCCGCCGCCCAGCGCAGAGGGCCGAGCGCGAGCACCGCGTCGATCGCCCGCGCGACCGCGTCCGGGTCGGTCGAGCCATCGGCGCGCCGCGTCTTGAGCCCCGCCAGCGCCCCGATCTCGTAATCGTTGACAATGAGGTAATCGAGATGCGGCAGGCATGGCCGGCCGAGCCCGGCGAGCCGCTCGGCCCCTGTCGTCATCAGTTCGAGATTGGCGGCAAGGCCCAGGGCGCGCGCTCTTCGCAGCACCGCGACCCAGCCGTTGGCCTCGCCGCGCCACGGGCGGTCCATGACTTCATGCGCGCCCGGCAATCCGAGATGCAGGATTTTCGCCCGCGTCGCGGAGAAATCGAAGTCGTCCGGATTCATCCCGGCCGCCACGCCCTGATGATAGAAATGCGTGCGCCGGCCATTGGTCTCGACGTTGAAGGCGTCGACGCTCATCGTCGCTCCATGAGGCCGCGCGCGGAGCGCCGCGCGGTCGATGCCGCGCGCGTCGCATTGATCGAAGAGGAAGCGCCCAAGGTCGTCGTCGCCGACGACCCCCATCGCCTCGACCGGAAAGTCGGGATCGAGGCGCTTGAGGTCGATCGCCATGTTCGAGCCGGAGCCGCCGTTTTGGCGGTCGATCGCCAGAACCTCGTTGGAGGTGTCCTCCTCCGGCCAGCGGGCGATCGTCTTGTTGAAATCGACGCACCATGTGCCCGCCGACAGAACGCCCCGCCGTTCGGTCATCGATCAGGCCTGCTTGAGGGCCGGCTCGGTGACCGCGCTGTCGAGCTTGATCTCGCGCATCGGCTTCAGGCCCAGCTTCACAACCGCGGCGTGATAGGCCTTGACCGCCTCGAGCGGGGTCAGTTCGCCATCGGCGACGGCGCGCATGAGGCGCACGATGTCGAGCGGCGATTCGGCGAGGTTGATCTTGCGGCCGAACAGCGCGACGCGCGCGCCGTATTTTTCCGCCTGATGAAGAAGCTCGAAGCAGTCCCGGGTGGTCCCCGCCCCGCCGCCCAGCACTCCGACGACCAGGCCAGGGTCGAACGACGCCAGCTCCTCCAGGGCTTTCGGCCCGTTATAGGCGATCTTGAGGAAGCGCGGCCGCTCGGCCTCGGTGAGGCCGGCGAGAGCGCGGATGATCGAATCGTTGACGAACCCGGGCATCGTCCCGGCGTTGAGGCCGCCGCGCTCGACATTGGGATTGAAGACTTCGAGAAAATAGGAGAAGCGGTTGGCTTCGGCGTCGGCGCGAAAGTCCCTGAACGCCTCGAGCGAGGCGTGGTCGGCGTTCATGTCGTTGGTGAAGGTGATCGAATAGAGCCCGAGGTCGGTGAGCCTCCTCGTATGCTTGAGCGATGCGGTGCGGAACGGCCGCGACGGCTCGAGATGATGGGCGGCTCCCCGATGGCGCCAGACGTCGGTCGTGTCATTGGCGCGGATCGCTGGCTTGACCCCCGTCCCGGCGAAGACCTTGCGCTTGATGAGCTGCTCGAGATTCGAGACCGAGGTCAGCATGATGTCGACGACATCCTGCTTGACGATCGCCTCGATCGAATCGAGGAACTCCGCCCGCGTCCTGAAACGCTCGCCATTCCCCATCGCCGGTCCGACCGCGTGCAGGCCCGGGCCCATGTCCGGATCCTTGGCGTCGGCGATGATGAAGTCCGAACGCCGATAGGCGCCGGAGCGAATCCGCGCCAGCTTGTCGTCGAGCCGGGTCATACAACACTCCAATGGGTAAAGAAGGCAGGTCTTATAGCCCGCGCCAGCGCATCGGCGCCATAGGGGCCGTTCGCTGGCGCGGACGGCGCCGATCCGATAGCTTGCCCCGCCCTGCCCCCAATGGAGACCGGCCAGCCTGTCGCGCGGGCTGACACTCGCGAATGAGCAAAACGCTTCTCGTGTATCTCGCGCTCGCCGCGCTGACCCTTGCCATTTTCGCGATCTGGCCCGGGCTCGACCTTAGGGCGGCGCGCTATTTTTTTCACGGTGGGGGCTTCTTCGGCCGCGACGGCCTCGGACGATTCGGCCGCGACGTCTTCCGCGTCACGCCATTCGTCGTGCTCGCCGTCTATGCGGGCTTATGGCTCGCAAGGCGCCTCGGCATGAGGCTTTGCTGGGCGCCGAGCGGGCGGGCGATGATCTTTCTCATCGCCACGATGGTGGTGGGGCCAGGCCTCATCGTCAATCTCGGCTTCAAGGATCATTGGCATCGCCCCCGCCCGATTCAGACCCAGGACTTCGACGGACCGGACCCGTTCATGCCGTGGTATGACGACGACGGCGCCTGCCCGAAGAACTGTTCGTTCCCCTCGGGCGAGGCGTCGACCGGCTTCTGGATGGTCGCGCCGGCGAGCGTTTTGCCCCCGCCCTGGCGCACGCCCGCGATCGCCGCCGCTTTCGCGTTCGGAGCAGGCTCGAGCGTGCTGAGGCTCGCCTTCGGCGGCCATTATCCCAGCGACGTCCTGCTCGGCGGGCTCATCACCCTGATCGTCATCGAGGTCGTCCGCCGGCTTCTCTGGCCGCGCGGCGCGTCCAAGCCGGACTCGAGCGTATGAACGCGAACAGCGGTTGCGCCGTGATCGTGATGGGCGTGTCGGGCAGCGGCAAGACGACCGTTGCGGAGCTCATCGCCGGGCGCCTTGGCTGGCCATTCATGGAGGGCGACCGTCTGCATCCTCCGGCCAATGTCGAAAAGATGCGGCAGGGCGTTCCGCTCACCGACGCCGACCGCGCCCCCTGGCTCGACCGGATCGGCGAGGAGCTCAAGCGCTGGGCGGCCGAGGGGCAGTCTGGCGTCCTGACCTGCTCGGCGCTCAAGCGCGCCTATCGCGACCGTATCCGCGCGGCGCGGCCGGACGTTCGCTTGGTCTATGTCAAGGGCTCGGAGGCGCTGATTCAGAGCCGGGTTGCGGCGCGCCATCACGAATATATGCCGGCCTCGCTCCTGCGCAGCCAGTTCGAGGCGCTGGAGGAGCCGGCGCCGGACGAGGGAGTCGTCACGGTCGAGGCGGCCTGGTCTCCCGAGGAGGAAGCCGCCGCCGCCATCGCGGGGTTGGGGCTTGCGGTCTCCCGGCCGCCCTGAGTCGGGTTGCGCGCCGCGCGCGCGGCTCTATAAGTCCCGCCGACGTTCCGGGGCCAACGCCCCTCAGCCGTCATGGCCGGGCTTGACCCCGCCATCCACGTGTCTCCGTCGTCACGACATGGCTCCGTCGCATCACTCGGGGCGCCGGCGCCGTCGAATCGCGGCCTTGCGGCTTCGGGGCGGCGCGGCGTGGATGGCCGGGTCAAGCCCGGCCATGACGGGTCTCTGCCTCACAGAAAGTTCCGCCATCCATGCCGAACCCAAAGAAGCCGCAAATCAAGCGCGTCGTCCTCGCCTATTCGGGCGGGCTCGACACCTCGATCATTCTGAAGTGGCTTCAGACCGAATATGGCGCCGAGGTCATCACCTTCACCGCCGACCTCGGCCAGGGCGAGGAGCTCGAGCCGGCGCGCAAGAAGGCCGAACTGCTCGGCGTCAAGCCGCAGAACATCTTCATC
>DATGHB010000198.1:0-7170 GCA_035308265.1 Roseiarcus sp. | reverse complement strand
GACGACGACGTTTCGCTCGTCAAATGGACCGCCTAGCTCCACGGCCGCGCCGCCTCACGGGCGCAAGCTCAGAATGTAGGCGATCAGGTTGTTTCGGTCCGCCGCGCTGAGAATAAGGTTCGGCATCGAAGCGTGCGACGTCTGCAGGAACACGCCCAAGGACGTTTGCGTCGTCGACGGCATCGCGGCGATCTTCGCGAAGGCGGGCGCCGCGCCATGAGCGCCGTGACACTTCGTGCAGTTGGCGGCCGCCAGACGCTCTCCGGCAACCGGATCAGCCGATTGCTGTCCAAGAACGGACGGTAAGGTCGCTACGAGGAACAGCGCGCTTCCCGCGATCGAACGAGCGGACATGGGGGTCGCTCCCTTAACTCGCCAAGATTTACAATTAGGCCCCCGGCTTGGGAAGGCGATGACGTGACCGGTTCCCCGGCGCCGCCCCAGCTTCCCCAAAAGATATGGCTTTCGGCCATAATAGCTCTATGGAACGTCTATGGATCAGCGGGTGACCACCGAGCCGGCAAAAAGCGCAGCCTCCATGGCCGCGCTCATCCCGCTTGTGCGCTATGGACGGCGCTATCTCGGCCGGGCGGCTGCGGCGCTGGCGGCGCTGACCATCTCCTCCGCCGCGACGCTGGCGGTTCCGTTCGCGCTGCGCTCGATGATCGATTTCGGCTTTTCGAAAGAGAGCGGCGGCGCGATCGACGTCTACTTCCTGGCCATGGGCGCGCTGGTGATCGTCATCGCGCTGGCGGCGGCCACCCGCTACTATCTGGTGACCGCGCTCGGCGAGCGCGTGGTCGCCGATCTCAGACGCGACGTGTTCGCGCATCTGTCTGGTCTCGACGCCGCCTTCTACGACAGCGCGCGAACGGGCGAGCTGGTGTCGCGTCTCACCGCCGACACGACGCAGATCAAGGCCGCTTTCGGCTCCTCGGCGTCGATCGCGCTTCGCAATCTGTTCATGTTCGTGGGCGCGGTCGCGCTGATGGTCTATACCAGCCCCAAGCTGTCAGCTTTGGTGCTCATCGCCATTCCGGTCATCGCCGCGCCGCTCATCGCCTCCGGCCGCGTGGTGCGCAGGCGTTCGAGGCGCGCTCAGGACACGCTCGCCGAAGCGACCGCCTTCGCGGCCGAGAGCCTCGGCGCGACGCGCACCATGCAGGCGTTCGGCGCCGAAGGCTCGAGCCAGGCTCGTTTCGCAGGCGAAATCGAAGGCGCTTACAGGGCGGCGCGCGACGCCGCGGCCATCCGCTCACTCCTCATCGCGGTTGCCGTGTCGCTCGCCTTCTGCAGCGTGGTGTTCGTGCTGTGGCTCGGCGCCCGCGACGTCTTGGCCGGGCGGATGAGCGGCGGGCTTCTGTCGCAGTTCGTGCTGTTCGCCGTGCTCGCCGCGACCTCGCTCGGCGAATTGTCGCAGGTGTGGAACGAGGTCGCGGCCGCAGCGGGCTCCGCAGGACGGATCGCGGAACTCATGGCGGTCGAGCCGCGCATCGTCGCGCCGGCGCGGCCGGCGCGCATGCCCTTGCCGCGCGGGGCGATCGAATTCAGGGGTGTCGGCTTCGCCTATCCGAGCGCGCCCGGGGTTCGCGTCCTGGACGACCTGAGCTTCTCCGTCGCGCCGGGCGAGCGCGTCGCCATCGTCGGCGCGTCGGGAGCGGGAAAATCGACCCTGTTCCAGCTCATCATGCGCTTTTACGACGTCGACGAGGGCGAGGTGCTTGTCGATGGCGTCGACGTCAGGTCCGTCGATCCGAAGGATCTGCGCGCCCGCATCGCTCCGGTGCCGCAGGAAGCGGCGATCTTCGCTGCGACGGTCGCCGAAAACATTGCCTATGGGCGCGAAAGGACGAGCGAGCGCGCAATCGAGGAAGCCGCGCAGCGGGCGGCGGCGGACGGGTTTATCCGCGAGCTTGGGCTGGGCTACGCGACCACGCTCGGCGAGCGCGGCGTGACGCTCTCCGGCGGGCAGAGGCAGAGGCTTGCGATCGCCCGCGCCATTGTCAAGGATTCGCCGATCCTGTTGCTCGACGAAGCGACCTCGGCCCTCGACGCCGAGCATGAAGCGCAGGTGCAGAGCGCGCTCGACGACGTGATGACCGGGCGCACGACGCTGGTGATCGCTCATCGGCTGGCGACCGTCCTGAAAGCCGATCGAATCCTGGTGATGGAGGCGGGCCGCATCGTCGAGGAGGGCGACCACGCCTCGCTGGTGGCGCTGAGCGGGACCTACGCGCGCCTCGCGCGGCTGCAATTCGAGCAGGGCGCGGCCGCGCTCAGCGAGGCCAATGCGGGGAGCTAGCCGATTGCGTTTGGGTTGAGGCGGCCGGTTGTAGCGTCCGCGCTCCATAAGCAAGTCGAATGACGGGCGTCCTTCCAGACGCGCTTTGGAGAGCGCGGCGGCGCTTTTTTGCGGTCGACGGGCGCTCCAAATATGGTAGAGGTCGGGCGCCGCTGAAGCGACGGCGCTAATCCAAACACGCGGTCGCTATCGCGCATTCAACGACGGCGCAAGGCGGCGGCTACTCGGGTGATGAAGGTGGCGGTTCGATCGACGAGTGTTGCGCATAAGCGCCGCGAGCGGAGCGCCGCGCCCGCGCGGTATGACGGCGGAGTTGTCGATCACCTCATCCTGCTCAAGCCGCGCGTGATGTCGCTGGTGGTCTTCACCGGCGCGGTCGGCTTTGCGCTCGCTCCGCCGCCGATCGACTGGATGAAGTTCATCGCCGCGCTCTCCGCGATGGCGGCGGGGGCCGGCGCATGCGGCGCGCTCAACATGTGGTGGGACGCCGACATCGACGCCCACATGGCGCGCACCGCGATGCGGCCGATCCCGCGCGGCGTGGTGCCTCCGCTCGAGGCTTTGGCGATCGGGGTTCTGCTGTCCGTCGTGTCGGTCGCGTTCCTCGCGTTCGAGGTCAATTGGCTCGCGGCTCTGCTGCTCGCGCTGACCATCGCCATTTACGTTCCGCTCTACACCATGGTTCTCAAGCGCTCGACGCCGCAGAACATCGTCATCGGCGGCGCCGCGGGCGCGCTGCCGCCCCTCATCGGCTGGGCGGCGGCGGCGAACAGCGTCTCGGCGGGGGCGGTCGCGATGTTCCTCATCATCTTCCTGTGGACGCCGCCCCATTTCTGGGCGCTGGCTCTGTGCCGCAGCGGCGACTACGAGCGGGTCGGCGTGCCGATGATGCCCAATGTCGTCGGGCCGGCCAGGACCTGCCGGCAGATCGTCGCCTATTCCCTTCTGCTCGTTCCCGCTTCCCTCGGGCCGCTCCTGATCCCGGGCGTCGGCCTCGTTTACGGCGCGGTCGCGGTGGTCGCCGGCGCATTGCTGCTCTGGCGCGCTTTTCATCTTTACCGCCTGCGCGACGGCGACGAAACCGCGCGGCGCAAGGCGGCGATGGGCTTGTTCGGTTTCTCGATTCTCTACCTGTTCATCCTGTTCGCGGCGATGCTCGCCGAGGCCATGCTACGGGCTTTTGCATAAATCCCGGCGCTGGGCCTCGCGCCGGTCAACGAATCTCGACATGCCGGACCTTGACCCAAACCTGAGACGACGCAACTGGATCGTGCTCATCGTCCTCGCGGCGGTGGCGGTGTTGATCTATGCCAGCTTCATTCTCGGGATGACGAAGCACGGTTGACGCGATGATCGCCGTTCGCGACCTGCCGCACGTGCTCGCGCTGATCAACGCGGCGACCATCGTGGTTCTCTTGCGCGCCTACAGCCGCATCCGCGCTCGCGATCGCGAGGGGCACCGGCGCACGATGTTCGTCGCCATCGGGCTTGGCGTCGCCTTTCTCGCGGTCTACCTCACGTATCACGCGTCTTCAGGCCTGGCGAAATTCGGCGGCCACGGCGCGATCCGGCCGATCTACTTCACGCTTCTCGCCGTTCATGTGCTGATGGCCTTCGTCGTCGCGGTGCTGGTGCCGGTGACCTTTTACAATGCGCTCCGAGAGCGGTTCGCGACCCACAAGCGGCTGGCTCGGGTCGCGTTGCCGCTTTGGCTCTTTGTCTCGGCTTCCGGCCTGGTGGTGTATGTGATGGCGGTCCATCTCTATCCGGCGGGCCCGAGTTGAGTGTTCCGGCCCAGCCCATGACCCAATCGGCGCAAACGACTGTCTCGTCTCTCGATCGCGCGCGGCTCGCCGCCCGAGCGGGCAGCGGCGCCAGGCGCGAGCTCACCGCATGGGTCTGGCTTGCGGTCGGCGCGCTCGCGGTCGCCGGGGTGTTCGCGATTCTGCTGGCGCTGTCGCGGATACCGGGCATGCAGAAAACGCCGTTCTGGCCGATCGACTTCTTCTACAAAGGCCTCGTCATCCACGTCATCTTCTCGCTGGTGATCTGGTTCACGGGCGTTTTCGCCTTCCTGGTCAGCGTTGCGACGCTGAGATTGGCCGGCGGCGACGTGCGCGCCGGGCCGCTCGGGCGGATCGGGCAGGGCGCGGTCCTCCTTGCTTTCCCCTTGCTGTTTGCGCCGGCTTTCCTCGAGGGGACGCAGCCCGAACTCACCAACTACATTCCGCTCATTCGCCATCCCGCCTACGATCTCGGGCTTCTGGCGCTGGCTTTGGGCGTCCTTGCGCCGGTCGTGCGGCTCTTCATCAATCTGCCGGGGCGGCTCAAGTCCGCGGCGCCGCTCGTGGTCGCGATGGCGCTCGGCGGCTTCGTCTATTGTCTGGCGCTCGTGTGCTTCGGAATCGCCGCAGCGCTGCTTGCCCACGAGGGCGAACTCGCGTCTTCGCGCGCGGAGCTCCTCTGGGGCGGCGGGCACGTGCTGCAATTCGTCTACGCTGCGCTGATGCTAACCAACTGGTCGATCCTTGCGCGCATGAGCCTCGGCGAAAAGGCTGTCGACGCACGGGTCTTCCGCGCATGCCTTCTCCTCGTCGCGCTGATCGCGATCGCGGCGCCCGCCTTCTATGTGATCTTTCCGCCCTTCTCCGATCATCAGCGCGAGGCGTTCCGCTTTCTCCAGTTCGGCATATCCGCGCCGACGCTGATCTTCGCGGTCTCGCTGATCGCCCGCGCTCGCGCGCTGTCGCCCCCTTCCGCATGGCCGTGGGCAAATCCCGCTTTTTTCGCGCTCGCCGCCTCGTTCGCCCTGTTCGCCTTGGGCGGCGCGATGGGCTTCCTGATCGACGGCTCGGACACCCGCACGCCCGCGCATTATCACGCGGTCATCACCGCAGTCAGCGTATCCAGCGCCGGCATGCTGCTTACCTTCGGCCTCAAGGAGCTGGGCAAGCCCGAGGCGCCGCCGCGCCTGACCCGTCTTCTGCTCGGCCTTTACGGCGGCGGGCAGTTCGTCGCCTCGATCGCCATGTTCATCGCCGGCGGCTATGGGGCCTTGCGCAAGCTCCCGGCCGGCGCCGAATCGCTCGACGCGGGCGCCAAGGCCGGCATGGCGGTGCACGGGATCGCCTCGATCTTCACCATCCTCGGCGGCGCGCTCTTCGTCATCGTCGCCATCCGAGCGTTGTGGCGCGACCACGTTCAATCGGCAGAGTGAGGCTCGCTGCAAGGGACGCTGGCTTGCGGCCAGCTCAGTTGGGTCGCTCGCCACCCCGGCCGCCTTCAGGTGAACGACCCCGACGCCGATTGCATTTGGTCGCGTTCATGGCCCGGATCGCATTTAGCCGTTTCTGCTTTGAAAAAGGATCTCGGCGGACCTTTGGCCGCCCGTTCCGATCGCGTGCCAACTCGGTCCGGGGTCGGCGCCCACGGTCCCGCCACCGACTACGTTGGCGCCGTTCATGTCCCAGATTGCGATTTGGCCGCTGCCCGCGTTCTGAAACAGAATATCGGAATGGTTGTCGCCGTTGAAGTCGCCGGTTCCGATCGCTTTCCAACTCGGCCCGGGATCGGGGTTCACGGCGCTGCCGCCAATAATGCTGGTCCCATTCATCTCCCAGATCGCGACTTGGCCGCTGCTCGCGTTTTGAAACAGGATGTCGGAACGGCCGTCGTCATTGAAGTCGCCCGCGCCGATCGCCTTCCAACCCGGCCCGGGATTGGAGCTCACGATTCCGCCGCCGACGATGGCGTCACCGTTCATCTCCCAAATCGCGACTTGGCCGCTGCTCGCGTTTTGAAACAGGATGTCGGAACGGCCGTCGTCATTGAAGTCGCCCGCGCCGATCGCCTTCCAACCCGGCCCGGGATTGGAGCTCACGCTTCCCCCGCCAATGATGTTGGTCCCGCTCATCTCCCAGATCGCGACTTGGCCGCTGCCCGCGTTTTGAAACAGGATGTCGGAGTGACCGTCGCCATTGAAATCGCCGGTTCCGATCGCCTTCCAGGCAGGCCCGGGATTGGGGCTCAGCGCCCCGCCGCCGATGATGTTGGTCCCGTTCATTTCCCAGATCGCGACCTGTCCACTGGCGCTCTGCCACAGAATGTCGGAACGGCCATTGTCGAAGAAGTCGCCTGCTCCGACCTCACTCCAACTCGGCCCGGGATTAGGGCTCACGGTCCCGCCGCCGGCCAAGGTGGTCCCGCTCATGTCCCAGATCGCGGCCGGCCCATTCTGCGGCGGCGGCGGCGGGGCGGCCATTGGCTGGACGACGAATTGGAACCCTGCGTCGCTGAACGGAGCGCCGGAATAGACAAAGGACGTCAGCTCGGGCGTCCCTGGATAGAAAGGAGAGTCGCCCAGAATGGATGACGGCGATTCGCTGCTGACGAAAGAGAATGTCTGTGACCCTCCCGGCATGAGATCCGCGGACGGGGAGGACGCCACCCATTGAACGGCGAACCCATCAGGCAAACTATAGGGACCCCCCATCATATGCGTGATTGCGGCTGACCATCCCGCCGGAGCGGCGACGCTGCCCGGCGCATTGTCGAGGAAATCCTGTCCGGGAACCCACGCAAGCCAGAAGGTGCCGATGGCGGTGGAGCCGGTGTCGTCGAGGGTGACGGTGTACTGGTTCTGCCCAGAGGCGAGTTGGGTGGCCGTTATCGTGGCCGATGCGCTTTCCGCCATTGTGGAACTCCTGGCCCTGCTTCAAGCCCGCGATTCGATCGGGCGGTAGTGAACGCTTGAGGCCGGCGTCTTATTCGGCCTGTTCGACGAGCCGATGCGTTCCAGGGCTGCGAAGCGGAAGTAGGTTTTCGCGGAAACTAAGCGAACCAATAGCCTGCCGACACTTGATCGAATC